>NZ_CAJXPA010000053.1 GCF_913058035.1 uncultured Paraglaciecola sp.
GCTATCACATATTCTTTCATGTCAGATAAGTATTCAAATTAAAAAATCGAATACATTGATAAGCAGATTTAATTAATGACTTAAATTTATTAGGAAATATTTTTTCCTGATCATACTTATCTGCTTGAGTTAGTTATTTTTAATGTATATCTAAGTTATATAAGTGTTTATAAAAAACGATTAGAAATCAGAGGTGCTTAAATTAAAAATAATCACACTTTTTGACAAATGAAATAGGTGATGCCAGGAAACAAGTTTGTCTACGAATGATGACACTAGAGACTATGCGAAGTTTATTACTAATAATATAAATGAAAACTCGTATAATTTCAGAATTAAATTGGACCCTGATTAGTAGATCCGCATTCAATCAAAATATAATATTTATTTTCGAGGCAATAAGATTAACTTATTTTACATTGTTGCGTAATGTTTGATCTTATCCAATAGTTCTTTGCTGACCATAACGCCCTCATCGGCGGTACGTTGTCGATTGACTTTGTTTTTAGAGCCGGGTAAATGTGCGCCTTCCTGATCTGAAATAGCTGCAGCCAACATATTTATTTTTTCAATAAAGGTATCACCTGAATATGCGCCGGGATCAAAAGCAATGAAACATTGACCGGTATTGGGAGGACCCCCTTTTGTTCCTGAAAATGGACTCGCATCTTTGCTAAGTACAGCTCCTGATAAACAGGAAGCGAGTATTTCCACTAATAAACCAATACCAAAGCCTTTGTAGCCTCCTGATGGAGCCATTGAACCTTTCAAGGCAAGATTAGGATCAGTGGTGGGTTGTCCGTGCTCATCAAGTGCCCAGTGGTTTTCTATACTTTTTCCTGTGCGCGCTCGTAGCATTATTTCTGATTTTGCAACGACACTTGCAGATTGGTCAATTACAATGGCTGCGCCACCATTTGCGTCTGGAACAGCAATTGCAATTGGGTTAGTACCAATAACGGGCTTATTGCCTCCGACGGGAGCTATTGATGCGGGTGCGTGTGTGAAGCACAAACCAACTAAGCCATGCTCTGCTAATCTTTCAGCATGATGACCTAAAACACCACAGTTGTAAGAGTTATATATCGTCATTGCAGCGACTCCGTTTGTTCGAGCTGCTGCTGTAAAAGCATCCCAGCCTGCATCAATTGCAGGGTGCGCAAAACCTGATTTTGCATCGACACAGATTGCACTTGGACGAGTGCAGTTAACATCAGCTTTTGCAGCACCATCTACTTTGCCGCAGATTATGTGCTCAGCATAGATGGGGACATACATTAAGCCATGGCTTCGTGTTCCATCACGTTCTGCGAGAACAGTCGATCTGGCAACAGAAGCAGCGTTATCTTGATTTGCGCCGGCGCCCTTTAGCGCTGCTAGTGTTATTTCGTAAACATCTTTTAAGGTAATATTTATCTCTGACATGATGTGCCCCTAGTGACATTGTTATTATAAACACTCATTTTTTATTAATGATTCTAATCAAAAAGACCATCGTTAAAAAATAACTAACAAAAAACGCTTCAAAAATAAGATATTTTTGTGTCGAAGTTATTATTTTAAGTCAATGTAATCTGTATGTGTAAAACATTAATAGTGAATGACATTGCTTATATATGGATAATATGTGACATGAATAATAGGCAGGTTGGTTTGAAAGTCCATCAGAAACGCCAATAAAATTTAATCAAGTTTTAATCGAGCTAGATTTAAGCTCGCGTGTTCATATCAATTTTAAGGTAATGAATACTTTGTTTTATGCACGATAACCTAGCTCCATGGATATTTTAGCCGCTGTTTTGAGTAGTTGTTCCATGATCCCATGATTGACTACTTTATCTTTCATAACTACATCGGGGCCTGATGCATTAATCGCAGCGACTATCTCTCCGGCATAATTAAATAAAGGTGCCGCAATAGCGGTCGCATTATCAGAGCGGCTGATAGCGTATCCTTGATTTTGCTCAATTTGAATGAGCTCTACCAGCTCTAATAAATTTTGTGGATGAGGTGGAGGGTGGTTATCCAGTTGTTTACCGATATACAATTGACTTAATTCTTTTGGTGTCTTTTGGCTCAATAAGGCACGACCTAGTGCATTTGTATGGTTTGGTAACCTTGTGCCTATAGGCACATTAACAGATAAACGTTGAGATGCTAACGCACGATATATATATATTGTTTCCCAGCCATCAAGAATTGCGAGGTGACAAGACACTGAGGTTGAGTCGCGCAATTGTTGTAAATGAGGTGCTGCGACATCGACTAGGTCGCGGCTTGCAAGGTAAGAAAATCCATTAGAAATAACTTGAGGGCCTAATTCATAAGTATTACGTGCAACTTTACTGAGGTATTTCATATCGATGAGTGTTTGCACAATGCGATAAATCGAAGAGGGACTCACTTGTAATGCTTCAGAAAAGTCTTGGGTGCTGAGTACCCGTTTTGTATTTCTAAACATTTCTATAATCAGTAAACCTCTAGATAACGCAGGAACGGTATAACTTGAATCGTTTGAGCTACCATTAGAACTACCATTAGAACTATCATTAGGACTATCATTAGGACTATCATTAGGACTATCATTAGGTTTCGTGGAATTTTTCATAATCATCATATTTGAATTTTTTATGTATATATGAAGTTATTATCAATAATTTTACTTTAAAAGCAAGTTCCTGTTGAAATAAGGAAAGTTTAATTATATAGTGAGTTATTAGCGCAATATTTCAACACTAATTAAGTGATTTAAATCATATAAGAATAGAGTGTTCATATATGAAATAAGTATATAAAGATAAGGTGAATAATCATGATAAAGCTAAAATCTCAATCAACTGAGCTTGTGCTTAAGGTCACATGCACTGCGACTGGTGGCATCGTTGCAGCAATAACGTCGTTTTTATGGGCTAAAAATTGTTACATATCTGAATTAAACCAGTACGACGATGAAATTAATGAGCGTTTTTTTATGCGTCTTGTGTGCCGAGTTGACCTTAAAGATTTTGATATTAGTCTGATCCGAGAAGGTTTTACTGATATCGCCAAACAGTTTGATATGGAGTGGCAACTATATGACTCCTCAATTCCTAAACGCGTATTAATCATGGTCAGTAAATCAGACCATTGCTTGGCTAATTTGCTCTATCGTTTTCACAAAGGTGAATTGCCCATAGAAATTACAGCAATAGTATCAAATCACAAAGACCTGCGGCCTATGGCTGAGCGAGAAGGCATTCGTTTTGTGCATTTACCTATCACAAAAGAGAATAAAAGAGAGCAAGAATTGGCATTGCTTGATTTAGCAAAAGAAACAGATACAGAGCTGGTTGTTCTTGCTCGATATATGCAGATTTTATCAGATAGTTTATGTAAAGAGTTATCAGGTCATGCTATTAATATTCATCATTCTTTTTTACCAGGCTTTAAAGGTGCTAGGCCTTATCATCAGGCCTTTGAGCGGGGTGTTAAACTTATTGGTGCCACAGCGCATTATGTCACTTCAGATTTAGATGAGGGACCGATTATTGAACAAGCTGTGCAACCTGTTGATCATGCTGATTGTGCTGAACAATTAGTGTCTATTGGTCGTGATACAGAAACCATTGCACTGGCGCGGGCAGTGAAATTACATTGTGAAAATCGTGTGTTTTTGTATGGAAACAAAACTCTTGTTTTTAAATAAGTGCAGTGGGGATCAAGTTGTGGCAAAAATAATTAATGGTAAAAAAATAGCGCAAGAAATTATTCAAGAGTTAGTAGTCGAAGTACAGGGATTTCGTGATATTCATAATACTATTCCTGGGCTTGCCGTTGTTTTAGTAGGTGAAGATCCATCCAGTGAGGTATACGTGCGTAATAAGATTAAGCGAGCTTCTGAAGTGGGAATTCATTCTACTAAACACATGCTGCCCATCGCTTCTTCGCAAGTAGAGCTTATCGAAACGATCCAAAGTTTAAATAATAATCCAGCGGTACATGGCATTTTGGTGCAATTACCATTACCAAAGCATATTGATGAGAAAGCGGTTATCGAAGCCATTCACCCAGATAAAGATGTCGACGGTTTCCACCCAATTAATGTTGGCGCATTAGTCGCTGGAACTGCAACACTTAAACCTTGCACGCCATACGGGTGCATGCTGTTATTAAAAAGTATACACCCTGATTTAAGTGGGAAACTGGCCGTTGTCGTCGGTCGTTCAAATATTGTGGGTAAACCGATGGCTTCGATGTTATTGCAAGCAGATTGTTCTGTTATTACGGTGCATTCACGCAGTCATAATGTTGAACAGCTTTGTTCACAAGCAGATATTATTGTTGCGGCTGTAGGTCGACCCAATATGATTAATTCTGGTTGGATCAAACGTGGTGCAACCGTTATTGATGTTGGCATCAATGTGGTCAACATTGATGGGAAGCGAAAACTGGTTGGTGATGTCGATTTTAACGATATTGAACTTTGGGCAGATGCTATTACCCCAGTTCCAGGTGGTGTTGGTCCTATGACTATTGCTTGCCTAATGAAAAACACTCTAACAGCGGCGCGCAACCAGGTGTCTAACAAATGAGTTCTTTTCTTTCCTTAATTAACCTCTTTAATTTTTCTCTATTAAACTTATCACTTCCTTGCGGTTTATTGAGTCTACCAACCATATCTCTTGGGAAGCGAAACTAATGCCTTTTTCATTATTAAAATACGGTCTAAAAAAAGATTATGCGTTCGAGAAACATGCTGATTTACCACTTCCGACTAAATTAAAATCCAGTTATGACGTAATCATAATAGGTGGCGGCGGACATGGTGTGGCTATCGCTTATTATTTAGCTAAGTATCACGGAATTACTAATGTAGCTATTTTAGAAAAAGGTTATTTAGGGGGAGGTAATACTGCGAGAAATACGGCTGTTATTCGTTCTAATTATATGACACCTGAAGGTGTGAAGTTTTATAGCGAATCGGTCAATATGTTTAAAAATCTCTCGAATGAGTTTGATTTTAATATTATGTATTCGCAGCGAGGACAGTTAACACTTGCACACACAGATGCAGCTATAAGAGGTTTTCGTCAGCGAGCAGAGGTGAGTACACATTTTGGTGGAAAAACTGAATTAATTGGCCCTCAAGAAATTAAAGAGCTTGTGCCTACACTCAATATGAATCCTGGACACCTTCCTGTATTGGCTGGCCTATGGCATATGGATGGAGCGACGGCCCGACACGATGCCGTTGCTTGGGGTTACGCAAAAGGCGCCACTCAGCGCGGAGTTGAGTTACATCAACTCACAGAAGTCTTAGATGTCATTGTAGAAAATAATAAGGTTGTTGGAGTTAAAACCAATAAAGGGATCGTTAAATGTGGTTGTGCTGTGCAAGCAGTTGCAGGACATAGCTCATTATTGGCGGCAAAGGCTGGTTTTAAGCTTCCCATCGTATCTTATCCTCTACAGGCAATGGTTACTCAACCGGTTAAACCTTTTCTGGATCAAATGGTGAGTTCTTCGGCTTTACATTGTTATGTGCAACAAACAAGCCGCGGAGAAATTGTTTTTGGTGGTGGTTCGGATCCTTATCCGTTGTACAACACGCGTTCCACACTTGAGTTGAAAGAAAGTCTTTTATCCAGTGCTATTGAAATGTTTCCTTTTATGGCAAATCTTCGGTTGCTGCGTCAATGGGCAGGTGTGACAGATATGACATCTGACTACAGTCCTGTTATGGGGCTTAGCCCTGTTGACAATTATTACCTGGATGCTGGCTGGGGAACATGGGGGTTTAAAGCGACGCCTATTTGTGGAAAAACCATGGCCGAGTTGATTGCTAGTGGTGGCAAAGTACCCAAACTTATTGCTCCTTTTGCTATGGATCGATTTAAAGAGTTTCGTCAGGTTAATGAAATGGGCGCTACTGCAGCTAGCCACTAAGCGAGGTTGAGATTATGAAAATTATGGTTTGCCCGTTAAATGGGCCACGAAATATAAGCGAATTTGTATATGGCGGTGAAGTCACGAAGATGCCTGATCCCAATAGTTGTAGTGATGCTGAATGGGCTGATTATGTATTTTATTCTGATAACAATATCGGGGTAGTGCGTGAATGGTGGTTGCATGCTGCAACAAGTTTTTGGTTTATTGCTGACAGACATACTGGAACAGATAACGTGGTTCGAACTTATCATGCATCAGAGATTTTTAATAAACGAGTTGAGTTTGCACCCAAACTCGAAAAGGCTGAGACATGAGTAATTCAATGCGCTTAAAAAAACCTATGGGTTTATTAGTTGATCACAAAAAGACAGTCAATTTTGAGTTTGATGGTTTGCAGTATGAGGGCCTGGAAGGTGATTCAATTGCCAGTGCATTAGTTGCAAATAAACGATGGCTAATGTCTCGTTCTTTTAAATATCATCGTGCCAGAGGTCCACTGACTATGGCGGGGCAAGATGCAAATACTATGGTGCAACTGGGTGGTGAACCCAATGTGCTTGCTGATAAAGAATTAGTTGTTTCTGGGCAAAGAGTAGCAGGTCAGAACTATAGCGGTTCTTTAGTAAACGATCGCGATGCAATTTTAGGATATTTTAGCCGATTTATGCCTGTTGGCTTTTATTATCGCGCCTTTTTCAAACCAATGGGTATGTGGGAAAAATGGGAACCTTTTATTCGTAAAAAATCAGGTTTGGGTAAACTTGATCTGGAGTTTCAACCTGAGTATTACGACAAGGCATATTTGTTTCATGATGTGGTAGTGGTGGGTGCAGGTCCTGCTGGATTGAGTGCTGCATTAAAGGCAGCAGATGCGGGTTGTCAGGTATTGCTTGTAGAAGAGCTTGGTTTACTGGGCGGGGCGCTTGCATATCATCGCTTCGATATACAGGGCGAAAAAGCGGACTTGCTTCGTATTAAATTGACCGAAAAAATTCAACAACATGACAATATTAAGGTGTTGATGAACGCTACCTGTAATGCATGGTTTACTGATAACTATCTGCCGATTATTCAAGGCAAGCGCATGTACAAGGTGCGCGCAAAAGAATGCATCGTCGCATCTGGGGCGTTTGAACAACACGTTGTGTTTCGTAATAATGATTTACCCGGCATTATTATGTGTAGCGCTGCAACCAGATTAATGAAGTTGTATGCGGTTAAACCTGGCCAAAGAGCCGTTGTCTTAACAGGTAACGATGATGGCTATTTAGCTGCTCTTGAATTACACGAGAATGGAGTTGATGTTGCTGCATTAGTAGATATGCGAAATACCAGTGATTCTGTTGAACTATTAGTAGCTGTTCAAAATAAAGGGATCACTGTTAAACAAGGGCAGACGATTTACGAAGCGTTAGCAACCAGAGGTAACCGTCATATTCGAGCCGTTGATGTGCGTGAAATTGTTGCTCAAGGGCAAGTATCTGAACAATCAGACATTATTCAATGCGACCTATTATGTATGTCGGCAGGCTATATGCCCGCATACCCATTGCTTTGCCAAGCAGGTGCTCAGTTATCATATGATGATAATTCGGAGTTTTCTCTCTCAAATTTGCCTCAGCACTTGCACATTGCAGGTTCAGTCAATGGCATTTATTCATTAGATACAGTTATGAAAGATGGCGAATTTGCCGCCTGTAGAGCCTTGAAAAATTTAGGCCATGATATAGAACTGCCCCAAGAAGAAACGTGTTCCAGTAAAGTGAATTTTGACTGGCCAATCTTTAGTCATCCTAAAGGTAAGGACTTTGTCGATTTTGATGAAGACCTACAAACCAAAGATATTGTAAATGCCACACGTTTAGGTTATCGCGACATTCAATTGGTAAAACGTTTTTCGACTGTAGGCATGGGGCCATCACAAGGTCGTCATTCTGCGCTACCCACCGCACGTTTAGTGGCTAACGCAACTGATCGTAGCGTCACAGAAACAGGGGTTACAACGGCTCGTCCACCATATGCACCTGAGAAACTAGCCCATGTAGCAGGGCGGGTTTTTGATCCTGTTCGTCATACTGCTATGCATTATCGTCATCTTGAATTGGGCGCTAAAATGATGCCCGCAGGGAACTGGCAGCGGCCAGCATTTTATGGGCAACCAACTGAACGCGACAACTGCATGCAGCTTGAGTCGAAACATGTACGCAATAAAGTTGGCATAATCGATATTAGTACGCTCGGTGGAATCGATTTACGCGGACCTGATGCTGCAGAATTTATGAACCGTATTTATACCTTTGCATTTTTAAAACAGCCTATTGGCAAAACAAGGTATGCCGTTCTCACAAATGAGTATGGCGTGGTTATTGATGATGGTGTTGCTTGCCGTATTGATGAAGAGCATTTTTATGTCACTGCCACTACCAGTGGTGTAGAGCATGTGTATCGTGAAATGTTGAAGTGGAACGCTCAATGGCGTTTGAATGTTGATATTGCCAACGTCACATCTGCTTTTGCTGCGATTAACGTTGCAGGTCCTGACTCAAGAAAGGTAATTGAAAAGATAACAGAAGGTGTGGATTTGAGTCCTGAGGCTTTTCCTTATCTGGCTTATCGCGAAGGTAAGGTTGCCGGAATTTCAGCACGACTACTTCGAGTCGGATTTGTGGGTGAACTAGGGTATGAAATTCATGTTCCAGCCAGTTGTGGCGAAGCGTTATGGGACACAATCATAAGTGCGGGTGAAGAGTTTCAAATAAAACCATTTGGAGTAGAAACTCAACGTTTACTACGTTTAGAAAAAGGCCATATTATTATCAGTCAAGATACAGACGGCATGAGTCACCCAGGTGAGGTATCAATGGGATGGGCGATTAATCGCAAAAAACCGTTTTTTGTAGGTAGCCGTTCAGTCGATATTGTGATGGCACGACAACAGACGCGTAAGCTGGTTGGTTTCGTGTTGCCTAAAGAAACGATGAAACCAAAAGAAGGCCATCTAGTTCTGGAAGACGGTGATATTAGTGGCAATGTAACCTCATGTGAATATTCTTCTGCAGTGGGTTCTATTATCGGAATGGCATATGCAGGTATTAATCAGTGTGACCCCGGATCATCTATAGATATCAGAGTTGATAAAGGCCAAGTCGTTAAAGCCACGGTGGTTAAGTTGCCTTTCTATGATCCAGAAAACAAGCGCCAGGAGCTATAACCATGAGTGCTACAAAAACATCTGAGATATTTAATCAGCGTAGTTTTGTTTACAGAAAAATGGATGCTATTACTTTGAAAAATATGGGTGATAGTGCCTTAGTGACGAAAGTGGCTTCTGAGGGCGACAGTAAAAAACTCGCCGCTAATTTGGCTTTAATTGACATGTCAGTCGCTGCCCGGATTGGTTTTCGGGGAACAAACGCAAGGTCTCATTTAGATGCTGCTAAGCTGCCTGTTCCAAGTAAGCCTAATATGTTGCAGCAAAATGAAGCTGCATCCCTGATGTCATTGCGCTTAAGTGAGAATGAATACTGGGTGTTAGATGGGTCAACTACTATGGGGAAAACGCTACAGGAACTAACAGCACGTCCCGTACCAGATAATTGTTATCGCTTATATTGTCAGGATAGTCATGCATGGTTTATGTTAACGGGTGAATACATAGAGCAAACTATGGCTAAATTATGTGGCGTAGATTTGCGAAAACAATCTTTTCCGCTTGATGCCATTGTGCAAACATCTGTTGCAAGAGTGAATGCGGTTATTGTGCGACATAAGGTTAATAAAATACCTGTTTTCTCAATTTTGAGTGACAGCTCTTCAGCAGAGTATTTATGGGATTCGCTACTGGATGCTATGAATGAATTTAATGGGCATGTTGTGGGTACAGACGCCTTAGGGATAGATTGAAAGTTATTCAGCCCAAAACAGATAAAATGGCCAAGTAATCTTGGCCATAGTTTGTAGAATAGACAGGATATTTGTTCTGGCTTATTTTGACTTGTTCTTGAGTTGTAGTTGCGATGCCTAAGTAGGTCGTAACATCACCCAGTTGTACCGATCAGTTTTTCTACCGAAGCAGATTTGTCACTATAGATGTTTCACCGTTGAGGCTTGTTCCAACCCAATAAATTAATTCGAAGACTGTTAGAACTGTTCGAAAAATAAAAACTATCCCGCGTAAACATCAAAAAAGAAATACACAGTGGAAGCAATACTCACCAAAATAACAAAATACCTGATGTTTTTTTGAGGCAGTTGGCGTGATACATTTGCCGCTACATATCCTCCTGCTAAGGTACCACATAATACGAAAGCCCCTTCATACCAGGCGATTAAATCATTATAAATAAATAGCAAGATGGCAATCAATGAGACCGCAGACGACACTAATAGTTTTAAGCCATTCATGGCGTTGATATTGGTATGGCCAGCTAACGCTAAATAGCTAAGTATTATGATACCCAGACCCGCGTTGAAAAAGCCACCATAGGTCGACACCCCCAGCAGTATAATGACTAATAAAACTTTGCCGACGGTTGAAGCGTGTCTACGATCAGAGGCTATTTTTTTAAACCCCAAATTAATATTACTGCCAAAAATAAACAATACGGTAGCAAATAATAGCAACCAAGGGATCGCCTCTTGAAATACTTTTTCAGGTGTTTGCAACAATAACCAGGCACCGACAACACCACCAATCAAGCTAATGAAGATGATTAGAGGGAGTTCATCTTTATGTTTAGAAAGCTCTTTTCGAAAGGCATAAGTACCGCTTATATAACCGGCGCATGATGCAAATGTGTTGGTCGCATTTGCTACAATGGGAGGAAGTCCAAAAAAAATTAGCGCAGGAAATGTAATGAAACTACCGCCGCCTGCAACTGAATTAAGCACACCGCCAAAAAAACCTGCGAGAAAAAGCAATACCAGCTCAAATGACATCTTTAACAATAAGCCTGAAAGTATGTAAAGACGCACACCATAACACATCTGGTTTAAAGGCTATTTTATTCTATTGATTTACCTAAAACACAGATATTTTTTGGGTATAGATACTCACTTTTCTAACCAAACTGGCTGATGAAAGCATCCGCCTGATTTACTTGCATCTAGTTGACATCAAAATACAGACAATCCATATTGGCTGAGTATTAAAGGATTAGTCAAAAGGAGACATATTATTGGAAAGTGACAAATGGCGAATTTCTTTTTCGCCGCAAGTTGCCATCTTGTGGTACTCAGTCATAGCAGGCATATTTTCTGCGTGTTTAATTGCATTTGTTGTTTTGTATATTGAGGCACAAGAGCGAGCACATATTGATCGAGTAACACAAAATGCTGCCGATGGGATCAAAACATTACTTGAAGAAGATATTCACAGGCGGATGGTGTCCCTTACCGAATTTGCTGAGTTGTCTGCAATTTCTAATAATATGTCAGATGACGAATGGGCACTGCTTAGTAAGGATTTGTATTATTCTAAGCAGGGATACGATTCAATCGGTTGGTTGGATAGTGCATTCCGCGTACGCAAGATATTGCCGATTGAAGGGAATGAAACATCAGTAGATTTTAATTTAGCATTTCAGCCCCTAGCGCTATTATCCGAATTGAAATCCCAAGAAGGAAAAAGTGCAGTGATAACGGTTCCACTTAATTCACTTAAAGGAAAGCTAGGATTAGGGATTTATGTTCCCATCTTAAAAACACAGCCAAGCAGTAAAAAAATAGAAGGTTTCATGGTCAGTGTCATTCTTTTTGATCCCTATATTAAATTCGTTTTACCTACTTATTTATTAGCAGAGCATAAACTCACCTTATTTATTGACGAACAAAAAGTCTATTCAGACCAAATTAACCACTCATCTATTTCAAACGCATCAAACAAGCAATCATCTTTTGAAATCATGGGGCAGAGATGGCAGGTAAATCTGATGCCCAGCAATGAATTTGGCCCCTTTACACTTTTCAGAATGTTCAGCCTTTTAATTGTGCTTGGCATTTTATTGAGTTTTTTTATTACCTTAGCAGTCTATACATTAATGTCTGCACGCAATAAAACAAAACTAACTAAAGATGACTTGAAAAAAACAGCACAACTACTTAAAAACTTACCGGGTATGGCCTATCAAGCTTTTAATAGAACTAACCGGCCCATGATCTTTGTTAGTGAGGGATGTATGCTTTTGACGGGGCACTCAAAAAAGCAATTCGAGAAACACAACATATTATGGGGCAAACTCATTCACCCTGATGACTATGAACGGGTATGCAAGACCATTAACCACTCCCTAAAAACTAAGCGCCTTTTTGAACTTGAATATCGCATTATAACCAAAAATAATGATGTACGTTTAATATGGGAAAGGGGCGAGCCAGTCAGTTCTATTGTAAATGACGATTTCATAATTGAAGGTTTTATTACGGACATTACCTCTATTAAACAGGCTGAAGTTGATCTGCTTCAAAGTTACGCATTTTCTGATGCAATAGTTGACTCCGTGGTTGACGCTGTTATCACTATTAATAACAGCGGGCAGATCCGAAGTTTTAATAATGCGGCACAAAATATGTTTGGCTATTCCTTTGATGAAGTAAAAGACATAAACGTAAAAATTCTAATGCCACAACCATATAGCGATCATCACGACCAGTATTTAGCTAAATATATAGTCACCAACGAAACGCATATTATTGGAAAAGGTCGAGAACTTGTGGCCAAGCGTAAAGATGGCACAACGTTTCCCATTTACTTATCTGTGAGTGAAATTCACAACAATGAGAAGAAAATGTTTGTAGGGCTGATTAAAGATATTACCCAACAACGTACATTCGAAGACGAAGCCATTTCACATATCGAACAAATGGCTCATGCAGACAGGCTTAATGCACTGGGTGAGATGGCTGCAGGCATTGCACATGAAATCAATCAGCCTTTAACTGCTATTTCATTATTTTCTCAAACGGGTAAAAACTTTTCTGAAAAAGGTAAGTTTGAAAGACTCCCCGTAATATTTGAAAAAATAAGTTTACATGCTCGCCGTGCTGGCTCTGTGCTTGAACGTGTGCAGCTCATGACAAGACAGGGTGACCGTTCTAAAGAAGTGATTGCTAGCGCTATATTGATTGATGAAGTGAAAAAACTGGCAGAGTCAGAAGCACGATTGTGCGATATCAGCATACAGCTCCTTACTTGTAAGGAAAATACGAATGTATTTGTTGATCGCGTGCAAATACAACAAGTTATCCTCAACCTATTACGTAATGGGATGGAGGCAATGCAATCCATATCTTGTAAGAATGGCGCATTAATAAAACTTCAAATAATAATTAATGCTGAAAATAATGTTGAAATATCGGTAGTAGATACGGGTTGTGGAATCCCTGAAACAATGATTGATACGTTGTTTACACCATTTTCTACCACTAAAAAGAATGGTACAGGTATTGGACTTTCGATTTCTAAAAGCATAGTAGAAGAACATGGCGGCCACATCCACTTTTCTGATAATAAACCAGCAGGAGCCATTTTTTACTTTACCTTGCCAATACATGAAGAAGGGAGCCCCAATGACAAATAAACAGACGGTTTTTATAATTGATGATGATGAAGGTATCCGAGATGGATTGGAAATGCTACTTGAATCAATGGGGCAAGAATCTCGAAGTTTCGCCTCAGGTCATGACTTTTTGGTCGCATATGAAGCTAATATGACAGGCTGTTTGATTTTAGACATACGCATGCCCAAAATGAGTGGTTTAGAAGTTCAGCGTAAACTTAAAAAGCTTAACTGTTTAATACCTATCATTTTTATAACTGGCCATGGTGATATACCCATGGCCGTTGAAGCCATGAGGTTAGGGGCAATCGATTTTATTCGTAAACCCTTTAATGAACACCATTTGCTTGAACGCATCAACGAAGCGCTTGAAATTGACCACATACAAGATAAACAAATAAACAACAAACACAGAGATAAATATAAGCACAAAATAGATTTGTTGTCAGCCCGTGAACGAGAAGTGTTTGATCGTGTTACTGATGGTTCTATGAACAAAGTCATTGCTGCGGATTTTGGTATTAGCGAACGAACAGTTGAGGTTCATCGTTCTCATGTTATGGAGAAACTAGAAGTGAGAACACTTGCAGAATTAGTTCGGATTAAGATTATGTATGAGCAACTAGATTAGTTTTTCAACGTTATTTTAATGGCATAAAAAGGATAATTTTAAAATCATACAATAAGATAACTGCATTTCTATCACTGCATTTTTAGGGATATCAATATTCATTGAATCTACATTTGAAATCGTCATGCCTTTCTATTTTCTATTTTCTATTTTCTATTTTTAATCGCCTTAAGTTAAAAAAATCTATCAACGGTTGGGGTTGATGAACACCAAAAGTTGCGCACTTTTATTTTGTGAAACTCCATAAATTCAATCACTCAGTTAATTAGTTAAGACTCTTTCATCTCAACAAGAAAAATAAGTCACAAATGTTAGGAGTTTCCTCATATTAACGTCCACTGGTTAGTGGGTATCCACAATAGAAGCAACCATACAAAGATGAGAATCTTACAGCAGAATCTAAAGGCAATTAGATTTGTGTGTAGTTGACTTATTAAACCTTAATCAACGCTTTTTATACCACCTCGCAACAACTGAAAGTAGGAGTCGCTTGATGACAACACTGAACTGGATAATTGTCAGTGGTGTATCGATGAGTTCAATAGCACTGGTAGGCAGTTTAACTCTATTATTGAGACAGTCGACCCTTGAAAAAGTGCTAGAACCTTTAGTGGCGATTGCTGCAGGTTCGCTTCTTGGTGGTGCGTTTTTTCATATGATCCCAGCCGCCCTTAAAGCCAATCTCAGCATTGTGACTATTGGCATATTAATCGTCTGTGGATTTACCGCTTTTTTACTGCTTGAGCAATATTTGCATTGGCACCATAACCATCAACTGCCAATTAAGCGTAAGGAGCCTTTGACGTACCTGATTTTAATCGGTGATGGGCTCCACAATTTTTTGGGCGGTATGGTTATAGCCGGTGCGTTTATAATAGATATTCGTTTAGGCATCGTCTGTTGGCTAGCAGCAGCCGCACATGAGGTACCGCAAGAGTTGGGAGATTTTGCTGTGTTAATTCACGGTGGCTGGTCAAAGGGCTCAGCACTGCTTTTTAATTTCCTATCTGGTCTAACTTTTTTATTCGGGGGGGTAATTACCTATATATTTTCGTTTCAATTCGGTGTTTCTTGGCTTATTCCTTTTGCCGCAGGTAATTTTATTTATATTGGTGCATCAGACTTAATCCCACAAATGAGTAAAAATAAAGATACCAATCTAAAAAGTAAGGCTGTAAATGGAGTCGCATTTATATCAGGTATTTACTTGTTGGTATTGGTAATGCCTTGATTGTGTTCATGTTTTAACCTGATAAAGTATGATTTTACAGTGATCATGTCAGAGCCTAGAAAAGGTGCATCATTTAAATGATTTCAATGGACGTAATAGTTAAATTTCATTTTTCTTATTAGAAACGCATATAAATAGAAGCGCATATAAATAGAAGTGCAAATTAATTCCTAGTTACTGAAATTTCCCACCAGTTTAACCATCATTTAATGCTTATCCGTTACAGAAACTCCGCTACTACATGTATTCCACATCACGCTAATAAGAATCACCAATAACCAATTCTGGTGAGGCATGTGGGGTAAGTTTTCGCATTTTGCACCTTAAAACCATTTGTTTTTATGCTCATGTTTATCTTCATAAAAAATCACTGCTACACAACCTCTTTGCGCACCCAAATTATAATAGTGAGTACATGATATTTTGGATTAAGCTAAAAAATGTTATTTCATCTGTAATGCTAAATTTTCCAAATCATTCGCCATGATAATCCTTTACACAATAAAACCTTTAGATTAATTAGAATACACAAGCTCGATAAATTTAATTGTTTATACCCAGCTGTTAATTATAAACCCTAAGTATTATCCCTTACAGACCTATTCAATTAATTATTCTAAGCTTTATGCGACAGTCTTTACATTAACGTAATTGGCGAGAAATAAGAGGTCATGATGATGAAAATCCCAAATGATGATAAGAATACACTCATAAAACGATTTCTAGTTTCTAAAAAAAGAGAACTTCATGTCCCCACAAAGTGAAAGTAAAAGTGGCCCGCCCGATTTAGATAAAGTCGCGAGTGAAATGTTACATAAATATAAGTTGTTGTCGGGTGGTAAGTTTAAAACGGGTATATCAGTTTTAATCTTGGTGCTTTTGTGTATAACGGCCTATACCTCTTTATACACAGTGCCTAGCGATTCTGTTGCTGTGGTCTTAAGATTTGGTAAGTTTCAAGAAGTTTTGCGACCAGGCTTACACTTAAAAGTGCCATTAGGAATTGACCGCGTCAATATAGTACCGACCAAACGCCAGTTAAAACAGGAGTTTGGCTTTTCTACCCCTGGGGCTACCGATCCTGATCAGAACATTAATCCTAATAATAATATTCGTTCAGCTCGGTCAAGTATTTCACCAGCAAATGATCAAGTAGCGGAAACCCAAATGGTGACAGGTGATTTAAACACTGCGTTGGTTGAATGGGTGATTCAATATCGCATAGCCGATCCTAAAAATTATTTGTTTGAGGTCCGTGATCCTGCTGGCACTTTGCGTTATGTGTCTGAATCAGTTATGCGCGAAGTGGTGGGTGATAGAACGGTTGATGAAGTTATTACTATCGGCCGACAAGAGATTGAAGTTGAAGCCTTGAGCAAGATGCAAGCATTAGCAAGTCAATATGTGATGGGAATCAGTATTGATCAGGTACAGCTAAAAAATATTAACCCTCCTGTCCCAGTGCAGGCTTCATTCAATGAAGTCAATCAAGCTCAGCAAGAAAAAGAGAAGCTTATCAACGAGGCTCGCCGCGAATATAACCGCATTATTCCGCTGGCCGAGGGGGAACGTGACCAACGTATAAGGGAAGCTGACGGTTATCGGCTCAAACGAATTAATGAGGCCGAGGGCGACGCATTGCGCTTTAATGCGCTGTTTGCTGAGTACCAGCAGGCACCGGAAGTAACACGCAGGCGAATATATCTAGAAACAATGCAAGAAGTGATGCCAACAATTAAAGACAAAATCATTATTGATAACGAAGCGCTCGGTGTATTGCCCTTGCTCAACTTAACGCCTTCAAACATTCAAAAAATAAAAGGACAACAGCCATGAAACCTTATTTGATAGTCGGCAGCAGTATCTTAGCCGCGGTTGTAGCAGTGACGTTGTATAGCGCTTTGTATACCGTTAACGAAGTAGAACAGGCGATTATTACCCAGTTTGGTAAACCGGTGGGAGAGCCCATTATTGACGCTGGTATTCAACTTAAGCTGCCATTTGTTCAGAAAGTTAATACTATTGATAAGCGAGTATTGGAATGGGAAGGTACACCGTCTGATATGCCGACCAAAGACAAACTCTATATCTCTGTCAGTCTTTATGCACGTTGGCAGGTGACCGACCCTCTGCAATACTTCTTGCGTTTGGGCAATGAGCGCAGCGCACAATCTAGACTGGATGATATTTTTGGTAGTGAAACCCGAAACGCAGTAGCCACACACGAGCTAATTGAAATTATTCGAACCACTAAAGATCGCCAGCCTTTACGTGACGCATCACTCACCCAAGCTGAAAAAGAGCAGAATATTGGAAGTTTGGTGCCTATTACTGAGGGCCGCTTAGTCGTAGAGCAAGATATATTCAATGCAGCGGCAGAAAAAGTGCGAGTGTTCGGTATTGAGCTCATGGATATTCGCTTTAAACGCATTAACTATAATGAAAGCGTACGGCCTAAAATTTACGAGCGCATGATAAGCGAACGTCGTCAAATAGCGGAACGCTTTTTGTCAGAAGGTAAAGGTGAAGCGGCACGCATACGAGGCAATCGAGAGCGAGACCTGGATAAGATTCAATCGGAAGCCTATCGTGAGGTCGTGGAAATTCGAGGTAAAGCCGACGCAAAAGCCGCCGCTATTTACGCTTCAGCCTACAATCAAAACGAACAAGCTGTCGCATTTTATGCATTTACCCGTTCTTTGCAGGCTCTTGAGCCGACCCTTGGTCAAAATACGACATTGGTGTTGTCGACTGACAGCGAACTATTTCAGTATTTGCAACACACCCAAACCGGTAAGTTAAGCCTCAAAAACTAGTATGTATTCTGTTGGTTGGATGAGTTTTAGACGTCCAAATAAAAGTGACTTTAACTGATTGCATAGGCGCCTCTGAAAACACCATCAGAGACGCGTTTTACATGTTTAGCTTATCCAGAAAGTTGAATGTAGCAGACGCGATAATATTGCTTAACTTAAAAACTTAATAATGGATAATTAACGGAGCGAGACTAATGAGAACTAACAATACTGATCAAAATGAAACGAATATTCCAAACTTTGCGGCCTTGAACACCTCCATAGTGAATGAGGAGGAACAATTGGTAAAAAAATTATTAGTAAAAGAATTGTTGGCAAACGAAACAATGCAAGAGCTTGAAAAAAACTATCTCATTGATATAGCTAAACGTAAAAATAATGGCACTATCATAAAGTTACTTGAAGATATTCCAACACGGTTACACAACTAGTATTGGCTTTATACATCATCAGGTGCTGTTTTAATCCTTAACATTGGAGGTGAAGAAACATGGAACTTAACATCGTCGACGAATATTATCCTAGTAAAGTGGTTGGTATATATAATGAAGAATCTTGCGCAAACAAATAGTCTGAGAAGCTAATCAAAGTGGGGGAGGGTTTTTTGGTAGAGCAGATTGATACCGCGAGTCCTGAAAGTATCGATTTTGAGCATAAATTGGAGCCTAACAGCAAAGGGAACGGTCAGACTGTCCTAAGTTCACATTTGATATTAGGCTTAGTCAGTTCCGAGGTTGGGCTTATAATCGCAGGCGTATTAATGACGATTGACCCTGCTTTTGCCACATCAAGCCCAGTGATGATGTTAGCGGCTGTGGCTATTTTAGGTGCTTTTATCGGTTTGTTAATTGCTGGTGCTATATCTATGCACCCGGATCATGAACAAGCGATTAATAGCGCTCGGCACGCCACTCATCATCAATGGTCAGTTGTAGTACAAACCAAGGCTCATCATCAAATAGAAAAGGCTAAAAAAATAATGCAGCCCGCAGCAATAAACCTGTCAGAGTCATTTTAGTACTACGATTGTCTCCCATATGTTGTACCATTTCATTTTAATTACTGCCCACCTTTACCCAATCCCTTGGATCTGTATTTAGTATTCTTTGTGGGTTGCTAATATAATCTTTGCTCTGTGAAGCGCACACAGAGCCAAGAGCACAGAAAAAAGCAAAGCCTCCTGATTAAGCAAATCTTGCTCTGCCCCTGAATTAGGAGCGAGCAATTAGATCATTCTTTTATATGGAATGGTATAAAACATGTGGCAAGCAGGCGTAATCGAGCATTTAAAAAGTACCTCTTTTGGTGCACTTAATAAGCCAACGAAATATCGCAAATTGTGAAGGTAAATAGATAAGGTATTCAGGATGCCATTGCAGGCCGATGATGTTGTCTTCTTTTGATTCTATAGCTTGAGTAATGTTGTCTAGATCCCAGCCTACTACCTTAAGGTTAGCTCCAGTCATTCTAATTGCTTGATGATGAAGACTGTTAACCCGCAGATGTCGCGTGTTGAGAATACGAGCCAACAGGGAACCTTTTGAGACTTGAACTTGTTTAGTTGGCAATAAACCAGGGCGATTGTCAGTACGCTGTCGTAACGATCTAATATCTTGAAAAAGAGAACCGCCCGAAACCACATTAATCAGCTGGGCTCCGCGGCAAATGCCTATCAGGGGAGTAGTTTTCCTCAATGCTTTTTTAACCCAATCGATTTCCAATTGGTCACGTTTAATGTCAATTTTGTCTTTATTATTCGTCTCCCCCTCATAGTATTTAGGATCAATATCATCTCCTCCACCTACAATTAATGCATCAATGAACTCTATATTTTGAGAATGGCGTGCACTGATACGTGCTGGTATAGCACCTGCTAATCTTAGGGCAAGCGCTGTGCACCACCAACTGGGCGACCAGCGTTTTGTGTTGCCGCTTACACCAATTCGTGGTCTTTTAACCATTGGTCTAAATATTTCACCCATTTGTTGCGGATGACTCCGATTAGAGGTTGCCCAGCATCAAGAAATGCACCACTGAGTGCCTTAAGATCATCTGGGCGTTGCGCTAATTGCTCAACGACCCACCAGATATTCCATGATTGTGCCAGTGACCAATCGTTGTGTTCGATATTGCAATTAGGCAGTCGATAATGAAAGGCCGGTCGGGACTTGATTTTGGGATCATCAACCTTATTGAAAACTCGCGGTTTATCTATCTCGGCTAAAAGAGGGAGCAAGTCTAAAGCGCGGTTACGGCTTGCATTGTACTCTAAATAATCATCAAAAATTTTATCTATGCACGGAGACGTCTGGGATGCCAATAACGTAACGTAGCTCTCTGGGTACAGGTCTATATAAGGACTTATCTTGCGTGAGGTATTGACATGATGAGCCTCAACCAACCACCACTGAAGCAAAGAAAAAGACCGTAAGTAAGCAAACAATGTCTCAGCATCAAGGTTGGGAATTTCCGTGTTAATGTGCACGCCGTATGCCGCAATGAGTGATTCTTCGGTTCCCACCGCCCCAGCTCTGCGCAATCTTGATACCATAGGCTCTAGAAGGTTAAGGCTAGTTATTGGAATAGGTGGGCAGACGACTTCCACAGGAACCAGAGCACTCGCGACTTTACTAAGCTGCTTGATCCATTCGTCATCTTCTTCATTGTGGTTATTGGCTTTGGCTGTTCGTTTAAGAAAGTCCCAGTCAATTTCAACATTGAAATCACCCATTGAAGCGACATGAATAAGCTGCTCAGCTGCGTTTTTGACGCCGAGATTTCCACCAAGGGATGACTGAACGGTGTCAACAGTTTCATCTAAGGTCAGCCCAGAAAATTCCAACTCAAATCCGACTCTACGGGAACTCCCGTCACCTTTAGTAGTGACCGATGGCGTTTTAAAAGTAACCTTTTGATCCATTGTGAAAATCTCCTTTATGCAAATAGTAAAACGCCTTGTTGACACACTTAAGATAGTTGGCTGACGGTAAGGTTTGAAGAGTAAAAACTTTTTGGTCCCGTTGCTGACACCTTGCAATACGGTAGCTTACCAAAGGACCTGATCATTTCAACTCGCTCTCTTTTTATCCTGTAAAAAAGTATTACCCGCCGCGATACCGGCACGATAATCGTGTTGTAAATCCATATAGGTACTGCTTAACTGCTTACTTTGAAGATTGTTTTTTGCAAAAATTTGAATCACCTCGACATCTTCAGGAGGGTCATCCATAAAGGTTAGCTCTTGCTGATAAGCATGCTCATGCTGAACCAAGTAACTGACGATTTTTGGGCAATATGCAGACTCGTAAATCCATGACTTTAGGTTACGTACCCAAGCGGACTGAGTATGGAGATCTTCATTAACAGTGCGAATAACTACAATTTTTCGGGCACCGCGACGATAAGATTCACGCACTGGTAACGGCGCAGCAAGTCCACCGTCAAGGTAGAAGTCAGCTTGAGGGTAATCAACGCTTGTTTCTGTCTGATTAACTTTACTTACATTTAATCGCGGTGCTAATTTAACCCCTTGCTTATACAAAAAAGGTAATGCACTCGAGGCTTTCAGTAATTGGCGCCAGTTACTGCTATCACCGTTTGGGCTTAAAAAATAACCTTGTCTATTGCGTGAATTGGTCGCGGTTATTAATAACTCTCGTTGTCCTAATGATTTTGTTGCCGCCATAAAGTCTAAGGCATAAACACCTTTAATAGTTTTATCAAAGTACCAATCCAAATCGACAATATTTCCCCCTACTAATCCACGGCCCAGTTGGTAAAAACGTTTACGACGTGATAATTCACTTATGAATCGCTTTGCGTAGCCTTTTTGACCAGATAAAAAGCTGGTGAGATTTTGTGAACCAGCAGATGTACCTATAAATAAATCGAAGGGGTCAAATTCACACTCTAACCAAGCATCTAATACACCTGCTGTGAATATCCCTCGTTGACCACCACCTTCAGCAATAAGCGCCATTTTACTGCGCGTTGCTTTACCGGGATTAATGGGGGAGGGTGATGATAGGAGATGCATGTTGGGCCTTTTTCAAATATTTACTTTTTAAGAGAAGTCTAAATAACCAGCGAGCAAGGGATTTTCAACATACGTTGTTCGGCGATCAGACTTGAGTCGACAATCATCAGTATTACCTCCTAATCTCGTGTTCGATGCAGGTTGAACTAAGTCCAAAGTGGCCCTAGCAATAAATGTTTAAACAGTATGATAGAGCGATAATTAATTTTATGAAATTAGAGGTCCCCGCATTCAAGTACGGGTTATCCCTAATTTTAAACCCAGAAGGTTCAATGTATTCTGCATTCTTCGACTGATGCATCTGGTTAAAAGAATTAGCATTTAAAAAACACACTACACTACAATACAAACGTGCTTAGTTAGACTATCGCCCGCTAAAAGACCAATAAGGGAGATACAAATAATCACAACAGCAATTAAATTTACGCTGATCATTTTGTCTTACATCGTGAGTAATCAAGCCACCGCATTAGATTACATAAATGAGCCAGAGCCGATGGGTGATTTTCGTTGAGTCAAGTGTGGCTAAGGTCTTTGACAGTTATAGATGTGCGGAATTTGGACTTATATATTGCGAGCTATAAACCTTGGCGTCACCACATAATGCAACTAGTCCTGAGTAAATAAGCGGAGCTAGATATTACTAAAATTAGGAATAACAATATGCAAGTTGAAACAATTAGAGATGTACTCAATTGGACGGTTTTATTTCATAAAAATTTAAAAATAAGCTTAAAACATAGCTCTAAACAAAATAAAGATGAACGAGCAAGAATGATCCTTAGTTACTTGTCAGAGCATGAAGAAGGTTTAGAGCACATTGTACAAGGGCTTGAAAATGCCGCTGACGAAAAAGCGTTGAACACCTGGTGTTTTGATTATATCGAAAAACACACGATTATTGAGTATGTCCATTGCGATTCACTCTTTGAAGAATTAGATATACCGCACATTATGCAGAAAATAGTAAACCATCACGAACAAGTCATTGAGTTGTACATTCATATTTACTCTCGTATCGATATAGACAGTGCA
Source organism: uncultured Paraglaciecola sp. (assembly GCF_913058035.1). Lineage (GTDB taxonomy): Bacteria > Pseudomonadota > Gammaproteobacteria > Enterobacterales > Alteromonadaceae > Paraglaciecola. The sequence continues at coordinate 23,234 of NZ_CAJXPA010000053.1, forward strand.
AAAAAATTACTTGATGCGATAAAAGACGTTGAGGAAAACGAGATAAAGCGAATAGTACAATCGACTAATCGGTTTTCGGATATGTAATTGGCAGTGGGGGGAGGTGACAATATTGCTGTATCGCCACAATATGTCCGTTCACCAAATGTCCGAGTATAGTAAAGTTTGAAACTAGGCATTAAAGATTGGAACTGAATGAATGGGCATGAAATTATATTTGTCCTAGTTCAATGGTTGATATTCTAATGGCAGCAGATCCGACAATGGCAGACATACGAACAAAGAATTATATTGCTGCATCTTGCTGCTAACCCCCTTCAATATCAACTTCTTCTATCTGTCGGCAATGTGTTGCGTCGATCGACTGATCTCACAGCCATAAGGGGACGCTCGCGATTCGATATATCAGCGTTTCTGACCCCACAGATTCATACCTACGCTAACCATGCTGTGGTTGGCACGTTAAGTTTAATGTTGGTATTAGTGAATAAACTTGAATGGACAGAGGCGTATCAACAAGCAGAACAAATGTGGCTAAACAGAGATAAAAAATGGCCGATCACTTTGCCTGAAGCTGAATCCCAGGCTGCACCTTTTGATACTACTGGTAAACATTACACACACTAAAGGCGAGAAAAGGGACTCACCACTGAATTACCACCACGTTGTAAAATATGGGTATAGATTTGTGTGGTACGCAAATCGGCATGGCCTAGCTGGTCTTGTACCGTGCGGATGTCGGCGCCGGATTGAAGCATGTGAGTAGCGAATGAATGGCGTAAGGTGTGAGGCGTGACGTGTTTTTGGATCTCCGCCTTAAATGCAGCATGCCTTACCGCTTTTTGTAAAGATGTTTCATCGATATGATGGCGGCGTAGAAAGGTTGTTTCGGGATCTTTTGATAACTGCCTAGAAGGAAACAGGTATTGCCATTTGATATCCTTTGCCGCTGAAGAATTCTTAATTCTCAATCGATGTGGCAACCAAACCCCTTGATAGTCAGAATGATGGCAATCAGCAGACAAATACTGCTGAATTAAAACGATTTGCTGACGCAAACTTGGGATTAACTCATCTGCCAAGGTCACAACCCTATGTTTGCCTCCTTTTCCATTCCATACTCGTAATGATTTATAATCAAAATCGATATCTTGTACACGTAACCTGACACACTCCATTAAACGTAAACCACTACCATACAGTATTGAAATGGCGAGTCTGTGGTTACTATTCACATGCTCAAAAAAACGTTTTACTTCAGCAAATGTTAAAACCACTGGCAGTTTCACTTGTCTGGTACTTTTAACAAAACGTAAATCTAGGCTTAGGGGCTGTTTTATTATCTCCCTATATAAAAAAGCCAGCGCATTTAAGGCAGTTGACTGAGTGCTGGCTGCGACATCATTTTTTAATACTAAATGATTTAAGTAGGCTTCAACCTCAATATCTCCCATTTGTACAGGGTGTTTTTTTTGATGAAAATAGATGTAACCCTTTATCCAAACCAAATAGGTTTCTATCGTACGTTTGGCGTAACGCCGCTCAAACATAGTGTCAGAAATGAGTTGTAAAAAGGGTGATTTAGACATCTTTATGCTCCTAACTTAATACTGTTTTAATATACAGTATTAAGTCTAGTTCCGCATATTCGCAAGATCAAGGTGTCTGGCCAAGTCTTGTCATTATAATTTTTATAGGGGAATGAAAAATTAGGCTATACAGTCACTTAGGAAATATGATAAAAATAGAGAAAATAAATATCCGGCGTGTCACCGTGTTTAAATACGGGGCAAGCCGACTGATTAAACTGTTATACGCAAAGGAGAAGTTTAGATAATGACTATCAATGCAACATATCTTGCTCAGTTTGCGCTCTTACTTGGAATTGTAATGGCAGTGACTTGTTATTACTTGGGCAAGCGCAAAACGGGAACACCAAGAATTACGTCAATTTTTGGTTTTTGCTCAGCAGCGTTCCCACCGCTGTCTTTAATTTATTTAATTGTATTGCTGCTTAAGCCCGACCTACCAGTATCACAAAGAAATGGTTAACGGCATTACGTATAACAAAAACATCATGGTGGGAATTTCACTCGCTGAAAAGCGCTCCTAAAATCCCCATATGCAAAGCGTTAGGCATTTGGAGAGTACATGGAACGTTTAAATAATCATGTAAGTACACTTTTGGTTTCTTCTGCTTTAGCAGTCGGAATTGTCAGCGGCGGTGCTTACTTTATCTTGGGATCATTTGAAGAAATTTTTCGAGAGTTTAATACCCAGTTACCACTTATACTTTCTTGGGTTTTCCCTTCTTACCGTTTTTGGTGGCTTACCGCTTTCATTTTGTTAGTTATGTTTGCTTTTTCACTCAAACCTAAACTAAATAAATCACCAATATTCAATAAGTTATTCTACCGCGCATCAATTATTGGCTTTTGTACTTCTGTCCTATTTATTGTATTTTCTGTAGCTTCAATTTATTGGCCTGTAATGCAAAATGCCTAACAAAACAATAAACAACATTCGCTTCGCTCATTGGGAAAAAGCCTCGCTGTCGCTTAGCTTTTCCCGTTATTGTAGGCGTTAGTAGCCCTATCCGTTATTCAATGTGGCTACTGGTAATTGGGTACGCAAACTGGTAAGTTTTTAGCTCGGCAGTGTGGGGCAATTAGTCACACCATTAAAAGGAAGTTGGTCATCACATTTAC
>NZ_CAJXPA010000054.1 GCF_913058035.1 uncultured Paraglaciecola sp.
GCTTATTATGCCCATTGAAAATATTGCAACATCCTCTTTTTGCATTGTAACTGTATACATATACAAAATTTAGGGAAATCAATATGTCTCCTTTTATAGAATCAATTCGAGCGGTTATTCGCACAAAACAGTACCGTTTGAAAACTGAAAAGTCTTATTTGTATTGGGCAAGATACTTTATTCGTTTTCGTCATTTAAAGTATCCAAATGCAGTGGGCAATAAAGAGCTAGAGACATTTTTGTCTTATCTTGCTGTTTCTAGGGGCGTGAGTGCGGCCACACAAAATCAAGCATTATGTGCTTATATTTATGTATAAGCATGTTGGAAAGAGAGTTCAAAGAGCTAAAATTTGGCTATGCTAAAAAGCCAAGAAATTTACCTACTGTGTTAAATGCACAGGAAGTACAAAAAATATTCATGTGTATGTCTGGTAAGTACTCGCTTGTAGCAGGTATTTTTTATGGATGTGGTTTGCGGGTGCACGCAGCTTTAGGTTTATGTATAAAGATTATCGATTTTGTAAATAAGTCTATTTATATATTTAGAGGTAAAGGTGGGAATGATAGGTATACGCTGTTACCACAATCCCTTGTTGAGCCTATTAAAAGCCAGATTACTACCGCTAAGGAATGTCACGATAAAGATATATGCGAGAGTTTTGGTACTGTATCCCTGCCTCTTCGTTAATTAGAAAGTACGGTAAGGCGGCTAAACAAATGAGTTGGCAATTCATGTTTCCGTCTAGTGTGCGTTGCTCGCATCCAATTGATGGTTATTATGTATGCCGCCATCCTATACATGAAACCGCCTACGCCGAGTCTTTAAGGCAAGCTGTAACTCAATCAGGTGTGATTAAACGGGTTACTGCTCGTATTTTTCGGCACTCATTAATAAAATACGTTCTTGCATTTTACCCTTCGGGCCATCCTGCGGATGTTCAATTTTAGCGCCAGACAAATTTGTGCAACGCGATTATTACAGTCAGGAGCGGATATTCGGACAGTACAAGAATTGTTGGAACATGCTGATCTTAGAACGACAGAAATATCCACACATGCGATGGGTAGCAGACGAGCAGGCATAATAAGTCCTATCGATTTACCTGATCAATGTCTTGCTTTTTGATGACGTTTATTTTTGTAAAGCTTATGTAAGGGTTGCATACCTATAAGTGATGGCTGAACCAATTGGTTAATGATGACGTATGTTGATCACTAACTTATTTACCTAGAGCAAGGTATATGCAACAAACTAAATTTTGGATTAAGGATATAGAAACGAATTCTATCACTGTGGATATGTTAACTGTATGTTCATTTGAGATGAATGTATATCTGGTTAAGCTTACCGTTGGTGACGTTACAGGTATGGTATATGAAGGTGACAGCCCTAAACGTTTTCATAGCTCGCAGTTCATCCGAGATGCGTTTGATGGCTGTAAAGTGTTAGCTGCACAAATGTTACATGAATCACCCTACGATGAGATGATAGGTAATCCTGATTCTAGGCAACAAGCCTGTACCCTGCCTTTTTCCATGGCGCAGCCTTATTAACTAGTTGCGTTAAGTGGTGCTTTAAAATTTTAAGTTTTTTTTTAGCATTGTGAATAAATAAGTACACATAATAAGCACCCATAGACACCATTATAATAATGCCAAGTATAGAGCCCCAAGCAACGGGGTCGTACAGTATTAGCTCCCAAATAGTATTCACCTCTGTTAGATAATGTCTTAACTGAGGTGATTTTAGGTCATTATTAATTTCTCATATTGAGCTAGAACAGCCTTGGTGCATGGTTTTTTTTATTATTTAAATGTCAGTGTTAGCAACTCGACAGAGTCGGTAAATGTTACCGTCTGTAATTTTCCTTTGCCTTCAACGTTAATGGTATTGACCTGCTCTGGCCAAATGTCACGCAGCGCGTCATGACGGATTGTCATATTGTCTAATTGGTTGGGTACTGAAGTGATTGCTGTTTCTTGGTATACCCAGAAAAATTTACCATCTAGTTCGACCCCCACCATTTTTAGTGGCATGAGCTGTTCATCATTATCAAACAAATTGAAGCGCTGATTAACATAGTCGCCAAATTGCTTTTGAGTTTTCTTTGAGTCAATGATGTCCGCATCTTTACCAAATATTTGTTTCACAGCATGTTCGGCATCGTGAACCCTAAAGCGGTGCATGATTTCGATGTTTTTGGTACGAGGATTAAATAAAATGGTACTAATCGCCGACTTTTGTTGGTGAGCCGAAAGTGAGAACGCTGCAAAAAGCAGCGTTCCTATTATCCAATGAATGATTTTATTCATTGTTGTTTTAGCTACCTTCATTGATATTAATTTCACTGTCTTTTTTCAGCTCAGTTTTAATGTCTTGCATGATGTCGCGAGATACTTTTTTGGTACTCTTTTTCTTTTTATAGGCTTCAATACGTGACGGGATAATTTGACGTGGATAATGGTTATTGTTTACATCAACGTCTGCTGTTTCCCAACGTGGATCAATTGTAACGCTCACTAGTTCTTTATCTTTATCAGTAATAATTAACTTATTCACTGCATCAGGTGTGCGACGCCAAATTTCAGCTGGAATATATTGGTTTTCCATTGTGCCATCAGCAAAAGTGAGTTCTAAGATAATTGGCATAACCAAGCCACCTTTATTCGAAAACTCCAACACGTAGTAGTTTTGGTCTTCTTCTATCGCACGTTCAAAAGCGGCTTTCTCCCAAGGTTTTAATTTTTTAAGGAATTTTTTGTATTTGTTGCGCTCTTTGTTGGTGACAGTAAAACGGTCATTTTTGTCATAAAAATCTACAATATCTGGAAAACGTTCTACCCAAAGTTCTTGGCCTTCGGCTTTGTTACGCTCGTCGGTCAAAGATATGGGCTTGTCTAATTCTTCCTGACGTAAACGATTAAAGTCAATATCAGGATCTTTAGTATCCAAGCGCAACTTAGAAATTTTATCTAAGGAGATGTCCACGTGATCTGTACTGTAAAACCAACCGCGCCAGAACCAGTCTAAATCAACACCCGAGGCTTCTTCCATCGTACGGAAAAAGTCTGAAGGTGTAGGGCGTTTGTATTTCCAGCGCTGTGCGTATTCTTTAAAGGCAAAATCGAATAATTCACGACCTAAAATAGTTTCACGCAATATATTTAATGCTGCAGCAGGTTTGGTGTAAGCGTTGGGGCCTAAACGTAAAACGCTATCTGACTGAGTCATAATAGGTACTTGATTAGAAGATTTCATATAACTGATTATATCGCGAGGTTCTACGCCCCAAGGAATAGTTGGATCCCACTCACGACCTGCTACACCGTCTAAAAAGCTGTTTAGGCCTTCATCCATCCACGTCCATTGACGTTCATCTGAGTTGACGATCATAGGAAAGTAAATGTGTCCTACTTCATGGATAACTACCCCGATTAAGAAACGCTTTTCTGCTTGAGAATAGGTTCGGCTGCCATCGTCTTGTAATTCTGTCCGAGGGCCATTAAAAGTGATCATCGGATATTCCATTCCACCTACTGGTCCGTTTACTGATTGAGCTACTGGATAAGGATAGTCAAAAGAAAAACGGCTATACACTTCTAACGTTTGGATCACGGCTTCAGTAGAATATTTCTTCCATAAATCGCCGCCTTCTTTTGGATAAAAAGACATCGCCATGACAAGAGGTTGGTCGTCACCACCTTGTTGGTGGCCCCGAGCATCCCACATAAATTTACGTGACGAAGCCCAAGCAAAATCACGAACGTTTTTAGCGCTGAATTTCCATGTCTTAAACTTATCAGTAACGGATTTTTCGTTTTCTAACGCTTCTTCTTCGGTTACCACAAACACAATACGATCAGCTTTTTCTGCTTCTTCTAAGCGTTTGCGTTGCGTTGATGTCAATACATTTTTAGGGTTTTGTAATGCACCAGTAGAGCTAACAATATGGTCAGCTGGAACGGTTAATTCAACGTCGTAGTTACCAAACTCTAGGGTAAACTCACCACGTCCAATAAACTCTTTGTTGGTCCAAGCTTCATAATCGGTATAAGCGTGTAAACGGGGAAACCATTGAGCTATTAAGAATATATCATTACCGCCCTCACGCTTGTCATCAGGAAAATGTTCGTATCCTGAGCGTGCTGAAACCGCATCTTCTTCTACAATATTGAAGGCAAAGTCGATGGAAAATTCAACTTTATCACCTGACTTTAGGTGAACAGGCAAGTCGATACGCATATTGGTACCTACTATAGTGTGTTTAAGATTTTTGCCCTTGTTGTCTTTGACCGATCCAATGTTGTAGCCCAAAACATTGTCGTCAGTAAATTGCTGACGACGCAATGCGCCCAAGCTAAGCTGCGCTGGTTTGCTACTAGAGGCCGCTGACGATGCTGGTCCTCGATTGCCGATACCACCAAAGGTGGTTGTCATGGCAGACATCGAGTCATTACGGAATTTGTTTTGATCTAATTGCACCCAAAGGTACTTGAGCGTATCGGGTGAATTGTTATGGTAAGTGATGTCTTGGCTAGCTTCAATTCGACGTTTTTTTTCATCTAACGTTGCTTTGATTTTGTAATCTACTTGCTGTTGCCAATATTCATGGCCGGGTTCTCCAGCTGCATTGCGGTAAACATTGGGGGTAGGCAATGATTCGTCTAATTGACGAAACTTATCTTCAAAATCACCTTTTGTTTGGCTAATTGCTGAGTTTGCCGAGCTAATAGCTGCAAACGAAAGCAATGCTATCGTAATAAATGGTTTAAACATTGTATTCCCTGATATTAAAAAAATAGTGATTGACGGCGTTTTTGCTATTTTTATCTGCTGGTACTTATTTTATGATAATTTTGCGAACAGTTCTTGACCTGACTAACTTATATTAAGAACGTTTTGATTGCACTTTTCATTCATAACGATTGCTTTTGCATGAATGAATTTATAACTAGTTGATTTTTAGATCATAGCTTATAACTACATTCGCTTGTTAATCCTTAATTTTATCGTACTCTACGCCTCTAACGCAGCGAGGTAAGATATGTTTGAGGTTAACTGGAAACGGGCAGTGATTAAAGTCGGTAGCAGCTTGATTGCACCTAATAATAATCAATGCAGTCAGGAGTTTCTATTACATATTGCCAAATTTATTAGCAATAGTCGAAAACAGGGCAAAGAAGTGATTTTGGTTTCTTCAGGCAGTGTTGCCGCAGGTAAAGGTAAAATTGCATTTAAGCACAGCCCTTCTATTGTTGAGAAGCAAGCCATGGCTGCGATAGGCCAAACTCAAATGATGGCGAATTGGGCCAGTTTGTTTGATTTTGATTGCGCGCAAATATTGCTGACTGCCGATGATTTACATAATCGCACCCGTTACGTCAATATCAAAAACACCTTACGCGAACTACTAAAAAATCATGCGCTACCTATAGTGAACGAAAATGATACTGTGGCAATTAATGAGCTAAAAGTGGGTGACAACGATAACCTAGCTGCTTACACAGCATTGGTAGCAGAGGCAGATACACTGATTATTTGTTCTGATATTGACGGTTTATATGATGCTGATCCAAGAAGCAATGCAACGGCTAAGTTAATACCTGAAGTGACCGTTATTGATGACAGCATTTATCGGTTAGCGGGCGGTGCTGGCAGCGACATAGGCACCGGTGGTATGCACACTAAAATTCAAGCAGCACAAAAATGTGTTGATTCGGGTATTCAAACTTTAATTGTTAATGGTCGAGATAAAACAGTGTTTGAAGAACTGGCCAACGGGCGCTCACCCGGCACATTATTCAAGCCAAATAAAAGCTTAGACAGTGCTCGTGATAATTGGTTAAGGCACACATTAAAAGTCAGAGGTAGGATAGATATTGACTATGGTGCTCAACAAGCATTGTTACAAAAAGGTGCATCGTTGTTACCGTCTGGCATTATTAAAGTTAATGGTCAGTTTTTGTCTGGCGAAGCGGTTGATGTGATCTATCAGGATAACGCTATAGCCAAAGGCATTGTTTTGTATAACGCATCTGATTTAAACGCAATAAAGGGGTTAAACAGCCAAAAAATTGAAGCTACTTTGGGCTACTCTTTGGGCGAAACAGCAATACATCGTGATGATTTAGTACTACTTTAAGTATCTAGCATTTAGATTACATGTTTATAAAAGGATCAATAGAATGAGTTTCTCAATTGCCGAAGCGGCACTAAAAGCCAAGAAGGCAGCACGTCAAGTCGCTAACTTAACAGCGAAGCAAAAAAATCAGTTATTAACTGATATCGCCCAAGCACTTATAGCTAATACTGATAGCATCTTAGTCGCTAATGTTAAGGACTTAGACGCAGCTAAAGAAAATAACTTAGACGCGGCCATGCTTGACCGATTAGCCCTTGATCCTAAACGTATCCAAGGTATTGCTGATGCCGTGATTGAGATAGCAGGTCAAGCTGATCCGGTTGGTAATATTGCCAATATTCAACGTATGCCAAGTGGTATTCAGGTGGGTAAAATGCGTATTCCATTGGGTGTGATTGCGATGATTTACGAATCTCGGCCTAATGTGACCATCGATGCTGCTGCGTTATGCATAAAGGCAGGTAATGCTGTGATTTTACGTGGCGGTAAAGAAGCTATACATTCAAACTTAGCCTTAGCTGTGTGCATTGAAATTGCTTTGGCCAAACAGCAACTCGATCCTGCCGCTGTGGTAGTCGTGCCTGATACAGATCGTACAGTGATGAATGAGTTGATGACGCTAGACGAATCTATTGATTTGATTATCCCTAGAGGTGGCGAAGGGCTAATTCGTTTTGTATGTGAAAATAGCCGTATCCCTGTAATTCAGCATTACAAAGGGGTGTGTCATTTATATGTAGACAGCGCAGCTGACGAAGTGAAGGCGTTGAATATACTTAAAAATGGTAAAACTCAGCGCACCGGCGTATGTAATTCTTTAGAAACATTACTAGTACACCAAGATGTCGCAGCAACGTTTTTGCCTAAAGCGGCAGCATTATTAGCCGAGTACGATACGGTTATTCACGCTTGTGAAAACAGCATCGATTTTTTCAGCGGTGCACAAATCGCGACCGAAGAAGATTGGCATGCAGAATACTTAGCTATGGAAATAGCAGTGAAAGTAGTCGCTGATTTTGAGCTGGCAATTGAACATATTGAAGAATATAGCTCAGGTCATACAGAAGTGATTGTGAGCCAAGATTATTCTAAAACTCAAGCTTTTATCCGCCGGATTAACTCTGCAGTGGTCATGGCCAATGCGTCATCACGTTTCTCTGATGGCGGCCAGTTAGGGTTAGGTGCTGAAATTGGTATCTCCACCAGCAAATTACATGCTTATGGGCCAATGGGTGCAGAATCCCTTACGACAGAAAAATTTATCGTGATGGGCGATGGTGAAGTGCGTAACTAGCTAATTAACTCGGAGTAAGCTGCCCGTTACTTTTGATACCGAGTAACGGGCATAGCTTCGAATAATAACAATCAATACTTATACACATAAGCTAAACATGACGAATAAAAACATTCTAAAGACCCACGTTAAATAGACTACCCACTCCCATTGATACCGCCATAGCTAAACATCCCCAAAACAAAACTCGTAGGGCGCCTTTGGTTTTGGAAGCACCGCCTACGTGCGCTGATATGCTGCCTAATACAACAAGGGACAATAGTGAAATGCAGATGACTGCTGGTATTAAGGTGGTCTCACTAACCAGTAATATCATCAACAGTGGTAATGAGGCGCCTATTGAAAAAGACACTGCAGAATATATCGCAGCCTGTAGAGGGTTGCCCTGAGATAAATCGGTTATGCCCAGTTCATCTCTAGCATGGCTACCTATGGCGTCTTTTTCCATTAATTGTATGGCCACTTGTTTAGCTAATCGAGACTCGACCCCTCTTTCTTGGTAGATGCTAGCTAACTCTTCTACTTCTAATGTCCAATTTTTTTGAATATGACTTTTTTCTAGGGTCAGTTCTGCTTTTTCAATATCAGTTTGAGAGCTAACTGATACATATTCACCCGCGGCCATCGACATTGCGCCCGCCACTAGACCCGCTATACCAACAGTGAATAGGTTATCACCCGCTGCTTGCGAGGCAGCGACACCAATTATTAAGCTTGCAGTAGATACGATGCCATCGTTGGCACCTAATACTACGGCGCGTATCCAACCTATGCGGTCTGATTTGTGTTCGTGATTGTAATCCACTTTATTCCTTAAATCGCAACATTCGTTTCAGGGTGCTATCCCTCTTGATATAGTGATGACCCAGAGCTGCTGTAGCATGTAGGGCAATGAGACCGTAGCCAACTTTACCCAAGGTTTCGTGTATTTCTTCAATGTCGTGGGCAAGATCTTTATTTGTATCCAGAAGAGACGGTAATTCAAAGCTCAGTATATTAATAATATGCCCTTCGGCACTGACGATAGACCAACCCAAAAGGGGCATGATAATCATTAATACATATAGTGCAAAGAACACAAATTTTGACAAGTAAGTCTGAAATTTACCATAGTTTTCACGGCTTGGGGTTTCGGTGACAACTCGCACTAAAATACGCAACCACACCACTACAAAAACCGAGAGTCCTAACAAAAAATGTGCAGTTTTAATCAGTTCGCGATCTTCTGAGCCACGTGGAAATATAACGCGTAGTTCAATGGTAGAATAAACACCTATAAACATCAGTACCATTAACCAATGTAACCATACTGAAACAGCAGCGTATCTGTTTTGCATTGATATCTCTTCTAATCCTACATTATAAAGCTTAGCTATAAATCTAACATACTACGACTCGCTATTGTCCGCTGGCGGTTTGCTCTAACATCGCGTAATAAAATTGGATGGCGTTGAAATAGTCTTTGACAGTAATTTGCTCATTCAGCCCGTGGAATTGTTTTAGTGTGTCTGGATTGAGTGAGACCATCATAAAGCGATAAATATTATCAGAGAGTGCCTGAAAATGCCTTGAATCTGTTGCCCCTTGTACCAGGTAGGGCGTGACAAGCACATTGTCGTTCAAACGTCTGATTGAGCTTTCTATTAACTTGAAACCAATATTATCGGTGGGTGATACTGCTGATGCTTCGTTGGCCAGTTCTGCAGAAAGTACCACTCGAGAGTCATCGATTACGCGTTCAAGGTGCGCTTGAATACTGTCTACTGTATCGCCGGGTAATATTCTAAAATTTACCACTGCGGTTGCAATAGTAGGGAGTACGTTTGACTTAGTGCTGCCTTGTAACATAGTGACGGCTGTTGTAGTGCGAGCGCTGGCTGCTGAGCTGGGGCTTTTAAGAAGTTTGCTAAGTACTAATGGTTCAAATAACCATAAGTTAGCCAGAGGTAAACGTTGGGATAACGGCATCGAATAACCAATGTTATCGAACATCAATTCAAAAAACTCAGTTCGGGTATCAAACGGGTTGTTTTCTAGATTCACTATGGCACTGGCCAAAATGCCCGCTGCAGTATGTGCTGGTGGTTGTGATGAATGTCCACCCTCAGCTTTCACGCTAAGCCTAAAATTCACAAAGCCTTTTTCGGCCACTCCCACTAAAGCTATGGGTTGAGTTGTACCGGGAATAATACCGTCGGTAATCACGCCACCTTCGTCTAAGATAAATTCAAACTGGATACCTTGCTCAACAAAATATTTGGCTATCGCTTTTGCACCTGCGCCGCCTGCCTCCTCATCGTGACCAAAGGCAAAATAGATATCTCTTTGGGGTATTTTATTTTTTGCTAAAAACCACTCTAAGGATTCCATTAGTGCCAGCACACTGACCTTATCGTCAATTGCACCTCTACCCCAAATTACGCCGTCTACTACGTTGCCGCTAAAAGGTGGTTGTAACCATTGGTCTTTAGTTTGTTCATCAACCGGCACCACATCCATATGCCCCATGAAAAGTGCGGGTTTGAGTTGTGGGTTTTGCCCTTTTAGAAGATAAACCATGCTGTAATCATTGAACTTAGTGAGTTGGGTTTTGGCATGTACTAATGGAAAAGACTGGGCTAAATGTTGGTGAAACTCTTGAAATGCTGAGTGATCAAGCTTGCTGTATTCATCATAGGAAATGGTGGGTATTTGTAGTGCAAGACTAAACCTTTCCAACACTGCGCCTTCATCTAATGCAATGGGTGTGAGAGGTTGGGTAACTTGATATTGGTTGTTTTCAAATACGCTGGTGGCGCGATAAAACAAAATAGCGACTACAACAACGATGAGAATGGCAGCAGACAACAATATTTTTTTCATTAGAACGTCACTTATTCTTATTTACTGGGTAAACTAACATTCAGTATAACCTTTCATTAAGAGTAATAAAGCCTTGTCTAACCCGGTTCTGTTTTCAATCGTGGTGCTTATTTGGGGCTCAACCTGGCTGGCTATCACCTATCAGTTTGGTGAGGTCGACCCTACACTTTCGGTTGCTTATCGATTTTTGATTGCCGCGATTATCTTATTTGTCTACTGCAAAATAAAAAAGTTATCTTTCTCTTTACCCAGGCATATCCACTTCAAAATGGCCGGTGTAGGCCTATGCTTGTATACGCTCGATTACACGCTTTTATATCAAAGCCAACAGTACATTATTAGTGCGATTGTGGCATTAATGAGCTCGGGTATGATTTACATCAACGTGTTGTTAAGACGTGTTTTATTGAAAAAACCTATTCGAAAGGAAGTGATGATTGGGGCGACCTTAGGCATGTTTGGCATAGGTTTAATATTCTTACCTGAATTTGACAAAGTCAGTGCTAATCAATATCTACTACTGGGCATTACTTTGGCGTTTACTTCGTTCTTTTTTGCTTCTTTAGGCAATGTCATCTCTGAGTTGATCCTTGATCATGGCACACCTGTTATTCAAATGAATTTTTGGGCCATGAGTTATGGCGTTGTGTTTATTTTCACCGCGGCCATCTTTAATGACGCTGAATTTACGATACCCACCAATCCTCATTACTATTACTCTATGTTCTATTTGTCAGTATTTGGTTCAGTTTTGGCGTTTGGTAGTTACATGCAGTTAGTTAAACAAATGGGCTCAGATAAAGCTGCCTATGTGGTGCTGGTTTATCCGATAGTCGCGTTGATTTTGTCGACTTTATTTGAAGGTTATCAGTGGCACACTGAGGCATTTATTGGTGTAGCCATAGTAATGTTAGGCAATGCAGTCGCGATGGGTAAACTGCCATTGCCATTGAATAAGCGTAAGTGATCAAAGATTATTAAGTTTTTTATTCAATTCATAACTAGGCTCAGTGACAATCTTTTCTAAGACTTGCACTCTTTCAGTCAATTGTTGGATCAGCAGATCTTTAACGTTTAGACTTTTCGTGGCTTGTTGTGTTTGAGTAAAAGGGTTGCTACAGCGGCCATTTAGCCAGTCTGCTAATTGCCAGTTATTCTTGTGATCTATCCAACATATAGCCAAAGAAATAATGGCGACTATTGATAATATTAGCGTAATTTTAAGTGGGTCCATAGGTTTCTCCTGAGTAACTTGTTAATGATAAATGTACTTATCTCATTTACCTTTAAACCAATAGTCTGTAACGCCATAAAAATATTACAGACTATTTGTAATATTTTTATGGCGTTACAGACTATGTTATTGAACCACTGATTTTAATTGTCTTTTTTTAGGGAAAACTGAGCCACTTGAGTAAGGATTTTAGACAGATTTTACAACAGCATGCCGCCTTATTAGGCCGTGTGTCTGCGGCTTATGAAGCAAATTTTCATTTGCGACAAGAGTTGCTGCAAGAAATTTCTTTGGCCGTGTGGCAGGCATTAGAAAAATTCAAAGGTGAAAGCAGTGTTAAAACTTATGTATTGCGTGTCGCTCATAACAAAGCAATTACCCATGTTGCCTATCACGCCAAACAGCCTCGAAACGACTCGTATTGTGAAATAGAGACCCCACAGCCAAGTCACCTTACCAGTACTGATGTGCAAATAGCCCAACAACAGCAGATTCAAACCATGCTTAATGAAATCAGAAAAATGCCCATACAAACACGCCAAGTTGTCACTATGTCGATGGAAGGGCTGAGTTATAGCGAAATAGCGGATGCTTGTGGCATAAGTAGCACCAACGCTGGGGTGATACTTAACAGAGCGAGAAAAACATTAATGGAGAACATCCATCATGCCTGACAATCACGACCCCTTAAGTCAACTTTGGCAACAACAAAAAGTGGTGCCAACAGATCTTTTAAAAGTATCTAAAAAGTGGCGTAAAATAAAGTTAAAACAACGCTGTTATGTCGTGTTGGATATATTGAGTGTAGCAGCACCTTTTGCTTTGATATGGCACAGGTCTGAAAAGTTAGATAACTTTACTATGACACTGATGCTTGGTGTTTTGTCACTTTCAGTATTTGTAGTTGCTTACATAACCTGGTTACGTCGCTTTTCTTTTGGTTGGTCAAATGCATCAACAGATCAGTACATCAAACAATTGCAAAAACAAATTGAAAGTAACATCAAGATCGCTAATTTGAGTTTACACTCAGTATGGTTTACTGCGTTGATAATGCTCGTTTTACATGGCGGTTTGTACTATTTTGAGGTATTTCCAACAGATAAGCTTATTCATAAAGCAATAATTACATTTGCAATCATTGCTGTCATGTTGCCTTGTATTTGGGTTTGGGCGTTTAAGCGCAAAAAACGATTTAGTCGTGAGTTGTTAGAACTGAACGATTTACTAGAGGGCGGTAAGGTTTGATTGATCTTCCCCTAATTTGGTAAAATCGAGCACACTGAGTCAAGGAAAAAATCCAAAGAATGAGTTGCGTGATAGCGTTTCGTTGGCTAAAAATTTCAAACAGCTAAGCCATTACATCAGTTTGCTAAGACCCCAATTATTTTGCTAGGACATTAATTGAGTTTGCCATTGCCCTCAGGTGGTTATTAGGCAGTGACCTTTTCTAAGTGGCAGAAAAAAAGGTCACCGCCCAGAAGGGATTCGAGTCAAAATTAGCACGTGGGCACCGTACGGGATGTCGATAAGCGGCAGCGCATTCTTCTGCTCTGCCGCTACAAAGCGGGTATAAAAATGTTAGTCAATGACACCTGTTCCTTAAGATTTACTTTTGCTTACTGTTCTTTTTCGCTTTAAACCACTCAACACTTTTATAGATTACCAGTGCGCATAAGCTCCAAAAAGCGATGTGATAGGCAAAGTGTACGCCTTCGCCAAGTGCGTGATCTTCGTGTGCCATAGCGCTGCTGGTGACGATAAGACATATCAATGTGAATAAGTATTTCATGGAGGTTCCTTAATTAGTTAATTTTCAATTGAGTTAATTTAGTGCAGTTTTTATATCTGCAACATGCCTTCTTTTTCAATAAATTGGATGATGTCGTCTAGGCCTTGCTTGGTTTTCATATTACTGAAAACAAAAGGTTTGTCACCACGCATTTTTTTCGCATCTCGTGCCATGACTTCTAATGAAGCGCCGACTAACTCAGCCACATCAATTTTGTTAATGATCAACAAGTCTGATTTGGTAATGCCAGGACCCCCTTTACGGGGTATTTTATCTCCGGCTGACACATCAATCACGTATAAGGTTAAGTCTGATAGTTCTGGGCTAAAAGTGGCGCTCAGGTTGTCGCCGCCGCTCTCTATGAGTACAAAGTCTAAATTGGGGTGACGTTCTTGCAAGTCATCAATAGCGGCTAGGTTCATCGAGGCATCTTCGCGAATGGCGGTGTGTGGGCAACCCCCTGTTTCTACGCCTAAAATACGGTCTGCTGAAAGTGCACCATGGCGGGTTAGAAACTCCGCATCCTCACGAGTATAGATATCGTTAGTAACAACGGCCATATCGTATTTATCTCTGAGTTCAAGACATATCATACGCAATAAAGCCGTTTTACCCGATCCTACGGGACCACCTACACCGATTCGTAAAATTTGTTTGTTTTTTGTCATAATTCACTTCTTCTTAAATAAAATTTATTGATTACGTTCTTTGTTTACGTTCTTTGTTAGTGTTCTAAATTTATGTTCTTCGCTTAAGAACGAAACAAACGTGTGTATTGGGTTTCGTGCCAAGCGCTGGCCATAGCTAAGCGCGGTAAGCTGGCACCAATATTTTCATCATCGATTTGATTGGCTTGGTCGATGGCTTGTTCAACTTGTTCGGATAATTCAAACAACAGGTTTTGCGCTTGAGTTTGACCTAGCGGCACTAACTTTGTGGCGGCAGCAACCTGGTTGTCGATATAGGCCCAGCAAAAACCACTTTGCATTACATTTAATTCAAGTCCAAACAGGAAAGCACTTAAAGCAAAGGCACTCACAAAACTGATTTCTTTTTCTCTGATTAACTGCGCATAGTGCAGACTATCAATGCTTTTAATATCCTTGAGTAAACGCATCAGCGCCTTACCCATAGCCACATCGGCTAAATATAATTCGTTACTTTCACGGCACGCTAGGGCGTGTTGGTTCCATCTATGAAAACGGCCAAAATCATCTTCTACTAATGCTTTTTGCAGACGGTTTAACAAGGCCAAGTCGGTATAAGCAATAGACTGATGTAAGTTAAAACTGATCCACTCTTTGGTGGATTCGGGGTTATTCACCCAGCCCATTTCCACCGCATACTCCAATCCTTGAGAAAACGAAAACCCGCCTACAGGTAAATTGGCACTGCATAATTGCAATAGCCGGTTGAGTGTTAACGGGCTGTGCTTAGTCGTGCTTTCAATCATGAGAATGGGAATGAATGTGGCCGTGGCCGTGCTTTTGGCTTCCATAAGCGCCGTTTTCGGGCTCAAATACCGCCGCTGTCCGATCAATCGATAAACCGTAATTTTCGGCTAGCTCTTCTAACACGTGATCAGGTTTAAAGCGCACCCATAATTCGCCAATTTGCAAAGACGTGTGGCGATTGCCTAGGTGATAACAAATACGACTAAAGTCCATCCAGTTGGTGGCGATAGCGGTGGATACCTCTTCTGCTTTGCCTTTTACCTCAATCAATAAGCCACACTCGGTTTTTAATACTTCGCCTACTAGCAAAGGATGACCTCGTTGCATAAAAACCCCCAAAGTTTGACCTTGGTCTGTGCTGATTTTAATCCGCGCTTTTTTGCGAGTGTCTTGATCTAGCGTCACTGAATCATGAATGGTGTTATGACTGGTTTCATGACTCTGAGAAAGGCGTTCAAATGCTTGTAACATGTTTTATTCAATTCCTAGTTTTTCAAATTTATAATGCAATCTGCAAAGTCGTTTTGTGCAAAATAGAACGATTTTAGGCAAAGCCGTCGAGCTTTTCCGGTGAGGAGCATATAAGTAATATGTGACTCATCAAAAAACAAAAACAATGCAGCATAAGAGCGTTCTATGCAGATTCATTAAAATAAACAGTAGCTAAGATAAACAGTAGCTAAAATAAACAGTAACGTTGGGCTAAAGGTAATACTGTAGCTGGTTCACAAGTGAGTAACTCACCATTGGCACGCACTTCATAGGTTTGTGCGTCTACCTCGATGTGTGGTTGCCAGCTATTGTGGATCATGTCGTTTTTGCCGATGTTACGGGTGTTTTTACACACGCCAATCATCCGTGTCATGCCTACTTTTTCAGGCACACCTAAGTCGATAGAAGCCTTAGACATAAAGGTCATCGATATTTTAGCCGAGGCTAAACCATACGAGCCGAACATAGGGCGATAATAAACCGGTTGCGGGGTGGGAATCGATGCGTTGGCATCGCCCATAGGGGCGGCGGCAATAAAACCTGATTTAATGATCATTGCCGGCTTAATGCCAAAAAAAGCAGGTTTCCACAATACTAAATCAGCTAACTTACCTACTTCAATCGACCCTACTTCATGGCTAATACCGTGGCTGATGGCAGGGTTGATAGTGTACTTGGCGATATAACGTTTGATCCTGAAATTATCATTACGCTCAGTATCTGGGGCT
Source organism: uncultured Paraglaciecola sp. (assembly GCF_913058035.1). Taxonomy (GTDB): domain Bacteria; phylum Pseudomonadota; class Gammaproteobacteria; order Enterobacterales; family Alteromonadaceae; genus Paraglaciecola. The sequence goes on from NZ_CAJXPA010000054.1 coordinate 16,000, forward strand.
AATGGCCCTCTTTGTTGCTTCATCTTGTGCGCGGTTTGCCAAGTGCGGGTGATCATTTCACCTACTCGGCCCATCGCTTGTGAATCAGAGGCAATCATACTGATGGCACCTAAGTCATGCATGATGTCTTCGGCGGCAATGCTCTCTTTACGAATCCGTGAATCGGCAAAGGCAATATCTTCAGGAATTGAGGGGTCTAGATGGTGGCAGACCATCAGCATATCTAAATGTTCATCAATAGTATTGATGGTGTAGGGGCGTGTTGGGTTAGTTGATGATGGCAACACATTCGGCTCACCACAAGCACGAATAATATCGGGTGAGTGCCCGCCACCAGCGCCCTCAGTATGATACGTGTGAATAGTACGGCCTTTAAATGCCCCTATTGTATCTTCTACGAAACCCGATTCATTCAAAGTGTCGGTATGGATTGCGATTTGCACATCGTATCTTTCTGCGACCGATAAGCAATTGTCTATTGCTGCGGGTGTGGTGCCCCAATCTTCGTGAAGCTTTAATCCACATACCCCCGCTTCAATTTGTTCTTCTAAAGCCAAAGGTAAGCTAGCGTTGCCCTTACCTAAAAAGCCAAAATTCATAGGGAAGTCATTAGTGGCTTGCAGCATTTTGTGGATATTCCACGGGCCTGGTGTGCAAGTGGTAGCGTTGGTACCTGTCGCTGGGCCAGTGCCACCGCCTATCATAGTGGTCACACCCGACATTAAGGCTTCGTCGATTTGTTGAGGACAAATAAAATGAATGTGTGCGTCGATGCCACCAGCCGTGAGGATTAGACCTTCACCGGCAATGATTTCGGTACCAGGGCCGATTTCAATGTCAACATTATCTTGAATATCAGGGTTACCTGCTTTTCCTATTATGGCAATACGACCATCTTTGATGCCAACATCAGCTTTGACGATGCCCCAGTGGTCGACGATCAATGCATTGGTGATCACCAAATCTGGCGTGTCCTTACATGAACCTTGGCTTTGACCCATACCGTCACGAATGACCTTACCCCCGCCAAATTTGACTTCTTCGCCATAAGTGGTCGCGTCTTGTTCTACTTCGAGCCATAAGTCTGTGTCAGCAAGGCGAACTCGGTCTCCTACTGTGGGTCCAAACATATGTGCGTAAGCGTGTTTATCTATACTAGCCATAACTACAATTCTCCTTGCACTAGGGCTCTAAACCCATACACCCTGCGTTTTCCTGCAAAAGGTACTAGAGTGATCTCGCGTTCTTGTCCCGGCTCAAATCGTACGGCTGTACCTGAGGTGATATCTAAGCGATAACCTTTGCTTTTTTCTCGGTCGAAGCTCAGTGCCGCGTTGGTTTCATAGAAATGATAATGTGAGCCTACCTGAATCGGTCTATCGCCAGAGTTGGCAACGGTTATCTTACGTTTTTCGCGACCCACATTGAGTAAATGCTCGCCTGCGTCAGTTTTGATTTCGCCTAAGATCATATCTTTCGCCTTATATCTGCTTTGTCTCTAAACAATTGGGTTATGCACGGTGACTAATTTAGTGCCATCAGGGAAAGTGGCCTCAACCTGCACATCGGTGATAAGTTCTGCAATTCCCTCCATGACCTGATCACGGGTTAGTAAAGTTCGGCCATAGTCCATCATTTCTGCCACAGTTCTGCCGTCTCTAGCGCCTTCCATAATTTCCATAGAAATATAAGCCATGGCTTCTGGGTAGTTAAGCTTGACCCCACGTTTAAGGCGGCGTTCTGCTAGTAAGGCTGCAGTAAACAACAGCAGTTTGTCTTTTTCTCTTGGTAATAAATCCATCTTATTCTCTATGTTTTAAAATTAGGCCTATGAAAACAGCCTTTAGGTAAACCAAATTCTGGGTTGTACGCCTTGTTTTTCTATATACGCAGGGCGCACTAGTTTCCACAGTTCAATAAATAAATGTTTGCACTGATGCGCTTGATGCCCCAAATAACGCATCACTAATAGTTGCCGTATATCGGTAATGCTGACTAATGAGCTGGCATTATGTTCCTCAATTACCGCTCTAAGTTGTGCAATCAACTGTGCTCTTTGTTCGTTACTGACTTGGTCGCTGGGTGCATAGGCTAAAAAGGTGCCAAATACCGTATTGCCAGCTAAACCGGCAGCGTGATGCTGAATTTTACTCTCGGGCTCAATCAATACTCTATCGTGATAAATCATAATGTCATCACGGTAGAGAGTATTGAGCTGAGTAAAACGCCCGCCAGTAAAGTTTTCGTTTGAGCTAGGTAAACCTAAACAGGTCATATCCCAGCCACAATAGACGCTGGAAGCATGGAGTCTAACTTCGACGTTATTGACCCCATTGGCTTGGTTATATACCAAGGTTTCAAGAGGGAAATGTTCACACTTAGCATCTGCCTCTACGCTAATGTCAGTGACTTGTGTTTGTTTTGGATCGCCAATGGATAAATCGGTGCGAGCCCGGTAAAAACGGTTTGCCCCAGGTGTTGTCACCAAGGTGTGGGCGTTTTGCTGCACATCGATACTAATGTGAAGTTCATCGCCAGATACTATGCCTGCTGGTGGGTGTAATAAATACAAATGTGCGCAATCTCTGCCTTCGGGGTAAAAGGCTTTTTGAATGGTCAAGGGCCCACAACGTTTGGTTTTAGTCAGTTGGGTGCCATATGCCGAATGCCCCAACTGCAATGCTAAGCTGGCTAACCACCGACTTTTTACTGTGTCTAATGCTGCTTCGGTCATCTGTTACCTAAGGGTGAAAGCTCTCTATAAAAAATAAATATAAACATCGTTTAAACGGCTAAATATTCACCAACCAACTCATTTGTCAGTTCTGCCATCGGGCCAGTCGATATTACTTGGCCTTTTTCCATCAACACAAACTCTTCACCCACGGCTCGAGCGAAAGGTAATTTTTGTTCGACCAGAATGATAGTCATGCCCTGCTCTGTATTGAGTTTAAGCAACACATCACGGATAAGTTGCACAATATTTGGCTGAATACCTTCATTCGGTTCGTCTAAGATAAGCACGTTTGGGTTTAACACCAATGCTCGTCCAATGGCAAGTTGCTGCTGCTGACCACCAGACAAGTCTCCACCTTGGCGATGCAGCATTTCCTTTAATACCGGAAATAGCTCAAATACATGTTCAGGTATGGTTTTACTGGTTTGACGTCGACAATTCAAGCTGACAGTGAGGTTTTCTTCAACCGTTAGCTGAGGGAAAATATGACGCCCTTGAGGTACATAGCCTATACCAATATCTGGACGTAATTCAACTGAACTATGAGTGATATCTTGTTCGCCAAAGGTAAGTTTGCCAGAACTAACGGGTAACAGGCCCATGATGGTTTTTAATAAGGTCGTTTTTCCTACCCCGTTACGGCCCATAATACAGGTGCGAGAACCAGGTTTTATTGTTAAGTCCAAATCCCATAAAATCTGAGTGCCAGCATATTTTTGATTCACTGCGCTTAATGTGATCATCTTAGCCTTGTTCCTCACCTAAATACACACGAATAACATCAGGATTAGCTTGAATTTCTGCCATAGATCCTTCTGCCAATACTGCCCCTTGATGTAGAACGGATACTTTTTTAGCAATAGAGCGCACAAAAGCCATATCATGTTCTACCACCACCACTGAATGTTCGCCTGCCAAGGAGGTGAGTAATTCTGCAGTGCGTTCGGTTTCTTGACCTGTCATGCCTGCCACTGGCTCGTCCACCAATAATACCCTAGGTTCTGCAGCTAATAACATACCAATTTCCAACCATTGTTTTTGCCCATGGGACAGCCTGCCTGCTGGATAATGGCACTCAGAGGTTAGGCCGATAGTATGCAGAATTTCGCCAATGCGATCTTTTTGCTCACCGGATAATTTGTGAAATAGTGTTGTCCAAATCCCTTTATCACCTTTAAAGCTAAGTTCGATATTTTCAAACACAGACAACGCTTCAAACACCGTCGGTTTTTGGAATTTTCGGCCAATACCAGCTCGCGCAATTTCAGACTCATCCAACTGTAATAAATCTACTTTTTGGCCAAAGTTAACTTTACCGCTGTCAGGGCGAATTTTGCCAGTGATCACATCCATTAATGTGGTTTTACCCGCTCCATTTGCGCCGATCAAGCAGCGTAATTCTCCGTCATTAATATATAAATTTAAGTTGTTCAGTGCTTTAAATCCATCAAAACTTAAGTTCACGTCTTCTACATATAAAATCACACCATGACGGGTATCAGGCACAATGTTTTCACTGGCAGTTAATGGCGAACCTGCCTTATCAACGGTCATGAGTTTTGCTCCATTGAATCAGGTGTTTTTGAAAACTTCTGTTTGATGCTGGGTATTAATCCTGCGATACCTTTGGGCAGTAGCAAAGTGACCAATACAAATAGACCGCCGAGAGCAAACAACCAAGCCTCAGGCATAATGGCGGTAAAACGGGTTTTGGCGTAGCTGACAATAATGGCGCCGATAATCGCGCCATATAAAGAGTTTCTGCCACCTACAGCGACCCAAATTACCATTTCAATAGAGTTCAGTGGTGAAAACTCACCGGGGTTAATAATACCTACTTGTGGCACATACAAAGCACCCGCAAGGCCTGCAAGCATAGCTGAAACCACAAAAATCCATACTTTGTAATGCTCGGGTTTATAACCCACAAATCGCACTCGGCTTTCAGCATCACGAATGGCAGTGACCACTCTGCCCATTTTCGATTTAACGATAAAGTGACATACACAATAAGCTAAAGCCAAAGCAACAGCCGTAGCGATAAACAGACCTAGTTTGGTATTCGGTGATTGCAACGAAAAGCCAAATATTTCTTTAAAATCTGTCAAGCCATTGTTACCACCAAAGCCCATTTCATTACGAAAAAAAGCCAGCATTAATGCGTAAGTCATGGCCTGAGTCATAATCGATAAATACACCCCACTCACCCGTGAGCGAAAAGCTAAACTACCAAAAATAAAGGCCAGCAAACCTGGGCCTAAAAATACCATACACACCATCCATATTATGCTGTCGGAGCCTGCCCAAAACCAAGGTAGCTCTGTCAAGTTTAGGAAGACCATAAAGTCTGGTAAATCAGGGTTGCCGTAGACACCGCGATCACCAATTTGGCGCATTAGGTACATGCCCATTGCATAGCCGCCTAGCGTAAAAAAAGCACCATGACCTAAGCTTAAAATACCGCAATAACCCCAAACTAAATCTACTGCCAAGGCAAGTAAGGCATAACATAAGTATTTACCCAATAAGCTAACGGTATAATCGCTAACATGTAATGCCGACGACTCGGGGAAAAACAGATTACCTAACGTCACTAGTAAGGTTGTGATTAACAATATTCCAATAGTCAGGTGCAGCGGATTTTTACTATGAAAAAGCGACTGCTTTGTGTTGTCTTGCGTTGTGTGTGTATGCATTAGTCTGTAGACCGCCCTTTTTGTGGAAATAGCCCTTTGGGACGTTTTTGAATAAATAACACTAAGCCAACCAGCACGATGATATTGGCCAATACTGTACCTGTTACTGGTTCAAGGAATTTATTGGTTAGCCCAAGTGACATGGCTGCAACCAAGGTGCCCCATAAATTACCGACACCGCCAAACACCACGACTAAAAATGAATCAATGATATAGGCTTGACCTAAGTTGGGTCCTACGTTGGTTAATTGACTTAATACCACGCCTGCCACCCCAGCAATGCCAGAGCCAAGGCCGAAAGTAATCGCGTCTACCCAATCACTTTTGATACTTAACGCCCGCGCCATGTCACGGTTTTGGGAGACTGCTCGTACATGTAAACCTAGAGAGGTCTTTTTAAGGATCATCAGCAAAGAAACAAATACAAAAATAGAAAATATTATGATGTACAGACGATTGAAGGTCAGAGAAAAAATAGGATTGATTTGCCATGAACCACTCATCCATTCTGGGCTGATGACTTGGCGGTTTAGGGGCGAGAAAATGGTTCTCACCAGTTGTTGTAAAATCAAACTAATACCAAATGTGGCTAGCAGAGTTTCTAATGGTCGACCTTTTAAAAAGCGGATAACCCCGCGTTCGATGATGATCCCTACACTTCCCGACACAATAAACGCGGCGGGTACGGCAATCAGTAATGAATATTCAATCATCGAAGGGAAAGCTAATTGGATGACATAAGTGGTGTAAGCGCCTAACATAATCATTTCGCCGTGTGCCATATTGATCACGCCCATCACCCCAAAGGTGATAGCCAAACCAATAGCCGCTAATAGCAATACTGAACCCAGGCTTAAGCCAAAGAACACGGTTTCCAATAGGCTATAGAAGCTGGCTCGAGTTTCGATTTCTTCTAGGATGTTACTTAAGGCTTCTTGGAGAATTTGTTGCTCTGCACTGGGTTCTTTTTCGGGCAGGTTTGCTAATAAACGCACCACCTCGTTTTTGACTGTGGGCTCTAACGAACCGCTAAGTTGTCGCAATGCTTCAATCTTTTCGGCGTGGTCACCAGCTTTTAATTGTTGTAAAAATAAAGTTGTGGCCATCAGTGCCTGCACATCTTGATCTTTCTCGTTGTCAATCAGTTCAGTGATGATAGCGGTTGACTCTTTACCAGGTGAACTGAGCAATTGTTGTACTGCTTGTAAGCGCACTTGTTTGTTTTCGTCAGTTAAGTCTATTTTGGCAATTATGCTGCGCAGTGAACTGCGTAATCTGTTGTTGGTTCTGACTTTGGATAGTTTAGATTTTTTTACGTCTGGCAGTGATTGTCCTGTCAACAGGTCTGTTAATTTATACAGTCTGTTTGCTGCATCTTGAGCACGTACTAGTTGCTTATTTGCCTTTAAGTAATACAGTTCACCGTCGAGCATAAATTGTAATACGTTGCGTGTTAGCGGTTTTTTGGTTTGGGATATTTGCTCGATGAGTGGAGCCATATTGCGTAATGTGGTCGTGGGTAGCTTATTGACCAGAGAGGTCAGTTTTGAATGAGTCTTTTTATTAACTTTTTTATTAATTTCGTCATTAACCTCTGCTTTTATGGCATAGCTTTGCCCAGATATTACTAACAACAGCAATAGTAAAAATATTCGGTGCATTGCTTATTCCTTGCCCTGTGAATTAAAAAAGTCCGGCTCCAAAAAACACAAGAAGCCGAACAAATAGGGACAGTTTTATTGTAAAATTATCAGCCACCTTACACACATATTAAACTTAGAAATTTTGACCAGAGCACTTCGCTGTTTTGACATCAAAGTTCCCACAGTTCACCGGTGCCGTCCAATCAGAAATGAGGTTTTGAGAGCTAGGTAAAAAGTTAGACCAAGCATCACCAATCACAGTATCTGGGGTTTCCCATACCACCTCGAATTGACCGTTGTCTTGGATTTCACCTATAAGTACTGGCTTGGATAAGTGATGGTTAGCATTCATGACTGCAGTTCCACCTGTTAAGTTAGGTACTGCTATACCAATCATGGCTTGCTCAACAGCGTCCACTTCAGTTGTACCCGCTTTTTCAACTGCCTTTACCCACATCTCAAAACCAATATAAGTGGCTTCCATTGGATCATTAGTGACACGTTTGTCGTCACCAATATATTCTTTCCATTGTGCAATAAAGGTATCATTTTCTTCGGACTCTACACTTTGGAAGTAGTTCCAAGCAGCTAAATGACCCACTAAAGGTGCGGTATCAAAACCGGATAACTCTTCTTCACCTACAGAAAATGCAATAACAGGGATATCTTCAGCAGATATACCTTGGTTACCTAATTCTTTGTAAAATGGAATGTTTGCGTCACCGTTAACGGTAGACACAACAGCGGTTTTTTTGCCTGTGGAACCAAACGTTTTAATGTCAGACACTATGCCTTGCCAATCAGAATGACCAAAAGGTGTATAACTGATCATAATGTCTTCGTCTTTTACACCTTTTGCTTTTAAATAAGCTTCAAGAATTTTGTTGGTGGTACGTGGGTAAACATAATCAGTTCCAGCGAGAACCCAGCGAGTAGCACCGATATCATTCATTAAATAGTCAACGGCTGGAATAGCTTGTTGATTAGGTGCCGCGCCAGTATAAAATACGTTTTTAGAGGACTCTTCACCTTCATACTGCACCGGATAAAACAACAAACCATTCAGTTCTTCGAGAACAGGTAACGCTGATTTGCGCGATACAGAGGTCCAGCAACCAAAAATAACATCGACTTTGTCTTTAGCTAACAGCTCACGGGTTTTCTCCGCAAATAGCGGCCAGTTTGATGCAGGATCAACGACTACGGCTTCAAGTTTTTTGCCTAAGATGCCACCTTTTTTATTTTGTTTTTCAATCATCATCAGCACTGTGTCTTTGAGTGTTGTTTCACTGATCGCCATGGTGCCTGACAACGAATGTAGAACACCGACTTTGATGGTGTCGGCAGCGAGAGACATATGAGCGACTAAGCTGCTAGCAATAATTGAGCTAGCAACAATGAGTTTTTTTAGTTTCATTATTTTTTTTCCTATTTATGTGTTTGTTTTACTTATAAAAAACACTTACAAAGTGCTTAAAATCGACTTAGAAGGTAATGAGCGCCTCGATAGCTATACTGTCTGAATCTATTCCACTTACGTCGTCGGAGTCCATGCGGTATTCAAATACCATTAACAAGTTGTCGTTGACTGCATAGCTTGGTGCAATAGTGATAGCGCTCATGTCTTCCCACGTCATTCCGGTAGCATCTTCGACTTCGTAATCGTGATATCTCACAGTCACACCAAATGTATCGAACGCATAGTTGGCCATAAGTAAGTAGCCACTAGCGTCTGCAGCAGCAAGAGATGTGTACTCTGAAGCGTTGATCTCAGCGGCTAAAGTGAGGGGGCCCTCAGCATACATTGCCCACATATTGAACATTGTGGTGTCTTCGTTGGTGCCCGCTAATTTATCAAAAGAATAAAATGCTTTGATGGTGATTGAATCAGTTGGCATCAAGGCAATCATAGTTTCAACGCCAGGCTCTTCTGAATTTGTTGATTCAGGGTCTGCTAGGTCGTTTACAACAGATACAGCTACGGCGTAACCGTCACCATTATAAAGACCCGATACACCCTGTTGATAATAACCGTAAAAATACTTTGCATAGCCTGTGCCTGAATATTGGAAGAGGCCAGTGGGTTCTTCTGTTTCCCAACCTGAATAACTTAAGAAGCGACCCGCTTTAACAGAAAATTCATCAGATACCGCATAGGTTAAAAAAGCTTGCTCAAGGTCCACTTCGCTACCTTGATATTCAACATCGATAAAAGCTTTTAATTGATTACCAAAATCATAAGCAAAGTTAAATTCAACTTGATCAATGCCTGAGTCGCTAGTTGAACCAGTGCCGTCGGTATCGATAGAAAGGTAAGACATGTCAATAAAACCGCTGACACTGAGTTTGTCCATATGGTCTTCAGCTTGAGCTAAAGATATAGTGCCTAATGAAAGTAACAATGTAGCTGCCACTGGGCTGAGTTTAGTGCGTCGTTTCATGTGTCTGTTCCGAGTTATTAGAAAGTATAAATGTGTTTTGGTTATCTTTTTAAAGCTGATAATTCTGCAACACAGCGCTTTTTAGAGCAGCAACAGTATCTCTGCTTTGGTCAATATCTAATATGGGCAGAAGTGCGCAATCGACTACGTCGATCTACGCATATTCGCGGACTGTGAATTTGTGTAAGGTTAAGTAACCTGTATTACAGATAAGTTATGCTGACTGTTGCCGCACTTGGGATAAAAGTAGGTATAAATAGCAGTTATAAATAGCAGTTATAAATAGCAGTTATAAATAGCAGTTATAAATAGCATTTATAAAGAGTAGGTATAGAAAC
>NZ_CAJXPA010000055.1 GCF_913058035.1 uncultured Paraglaciecola sp.
AAAAACAAAAAACACCCCCCCCCCCCCCAAAAAAAAGTTTTTTTCGTTATAAGAAATTTATCAATCTGCATTTTTAAAATGAAAATAAAATGTTCATATATTTCTAATTAACTAAAAAATATGTTTTAAAACAATAGTTTATGTATTTTTAAAAGTTGGCATAACATACGCAATATCACAGCTAAACGTATCCTAGAAACGCAATCGCGCTCTAGGTAATCAAAACTAGTAGTGATGGGAGAGCGATATGTCAACTAAACCACTTTTACTCAATGTTAGAAGTCGTGATGTAGATTGTAACCAACAAAAACGTTATTTAGGCACAGAGTTAAACTGCCCGATTAGTGCTTGTTTATTATTAATTAGCCTGCCAATTCTAATATTTGATACGTGTATAGCGGTGATCAAAGGTAAAGCGATTTTTGATTATGCTTTAAAGCAAGACTGTCTTGGCAGAACGGTTCAATACCAGCAATTTAGTTCAGGGATTTTTAAAGGTTTACCTATGTTATGGGCTGTATTAACTAAACGCATAAGCCTGTGTGGAATGCCAGTTGATATAAAATTAAATAAACAGCAAATAGAGCGTTTACAATCGTATTCTTTTATTTCTGCGGGTCTGTTTGATGCAGTGACTTTGCATCAAGCCAGTGGTTTAGCCACTAACGAAAAATCTGAGTTACTAATCCAGCAGTTTTCTGCTAACCGATTAGGATACTGTTCGTTGTTATTAAAAGCTGCGATCACCACTTTTTTATATAACAACAACAAGTCTCAGCTAAAAACCCCTGCAGTATTCACGTTGTTCGGTTTGAAAATTAATAATGACTCTATGACTGATGCGGTTGACTGGGTGATGTCGGATCAAAACATTGAGCAAGACACGGAACAAAAACTCAAAGGTTGTAAAACAGGATGTTTTGTTAATGTTAACTCTGTCAATTTAGCTGCGGTTGACCCACAGCTGGGTGTCAACCTAAATGCTGCGAATCGCAGTTTTGCTGATGGCTCCGGGTTAAGGATTGCTGCGAAAACGCTCGGTATCAACATTAAAGATAACCTCAATGGCACAGATATGTTGCCTCATTTATGCAAAGCCGCTGAAGCTCAAGGTGTTTCAATCTATTTATTGGGTGCAAAGCCTGGTGTGGCTGTGGCCACTGCTAAAAACCTTCTTAAACAATACCCAAGGTTACGTATCGCTGGAGCTGAACATGGATATTTTGAGCGCACACAAGACAACAATGCAGTAGAGCGCATTAATCACTCGAATGCAGAGATTTTGCTATTGGCCATGGGATCACCTATTCAAGAAAAATGGCTAGAAGATAACGCGCCACATCTTACCTGTCGCACCGCATTGGCGGTAGGTGGATTGTTTGACTTCTATTCAGGACATATTTCAAGATCGCCAATATGGATGCGTGAATTAGGCCTAGAATGGGTCTGGAGATTAATGCAAGAACCCAAGAGTAAATTTAAACGTTATGTGATTGGCAATCCATTATTTTTAATTCGTACTTTTGTTTTTAACCGCGCAAGTCGAGGATTTTAATCATGGTTGACTATATTATTTCAAACCTAATTATTGACCAATATATCGTTGAAAGGGAACAAGCTACATCTTCTTACCCAACCAACCTGACGGGCAAACATAATGGTATACCGATGTTTCTACAACGTTCTGTCGCCTTGATGACCTTACTTTTTTTATCACCTTTGTTATTGATACTTATGTTGTTTATTCGTTTAGAAAGCGTAGGTGGTTGTCTTTATAGCCAAGACCGAATAGGTAAATATGGTCGTCATTTTAGAATGTACAAATTTCGCTCCATGTACTTAAAAACAGATCCCCGTTATGTCGAGCCTGATCCAAGTACGAGTGATCGGGACGGTATCTGCAAAAAATACAAAAATGACCCACGTATTTCTATATTAGGCGCATTTATTCGTAAGTTTTCAATTGACGAGCTACCGCAATTAATCAATATTATTAAAGGTGATATGGCGCTAATCGGCCCACGTCCAGCTTTAGCTATAGAAGTTAATGCTTATCCAACATCAGCAGTATGTCGTCTTCACGGTATACCAGGCTTATCTGGTTTATGGCAAGTGACAGGTAGGGCAGATACTGATTTTGATACACAAGTTGTATTAGACGATTGTTACCTTCAACAACAAAGTATCGCTTTTGATATCAAAATATTATTAGCCACAGTACCTTGTGTTATTAATGCCAAAGGAGCGTATTAGTTTTAAGCAAAAGCTCTTGCAATAATACGTTATCCGCAGACAACTTATTATTGCAAGTTGACCTCATTATCCCCTAAGTTCTTTCGCAATTCGTACTTTGCAAATTAAAAAACAACTATAAATACCTTTGCATAATGCAAAAAAAAATATTTTTTAAATATAAAAACATATATAGAACAGTATTTTACATTTTTTTCGATGGTTGGCCCGGTTGCTGCAATGGATAGTTATATAGGTTACAAAGTTTATAGGTTAGCCAAGGGGTATTGGATGAAAATTGTTCTATTAAATCTTGCACACAGCACGAAAACTAACACAGCGATCCGTATTTTGTGTTTTTGTTTATTAGCAGGTTGCGCCCAGCATCATAGCTTACAAAAAATAGAAAACTCATCTTCTGGTTTTTTTGGGGCTGAAAAAGAAACGGGCGAACTGTTTAGCCAACAAAGTGTCCCGGGCAAAGTATTTGCTGCACAACTTAATTGTCATGAACGTTTAGACTTTGCGGCGCCACATAATTATCGCGTTGATAAACCAATTTTATCTTCTGCTCCAAGCCAAGCTCCATTACCTTCAAAAATGAATCCTACGCGTAATACATTACCACTCAGCCCAGGGGATATGATTGAGATCATGATGGAGTATGGAGAGGGATTCAACGGCAGTTATGTATTAGATAATCTAGGTTTACTCACTTTGCCCATTCTTGAACCTATTCATGCATCTGGTATGTCGCCAAGAGAATTATCACAACGGATTGAAATGGCATTAATTAAAGCCAACATATTTCGTCCCGTTACTGCCACAGTCCACGTCAAGGTTTTACACCTAGCTGCAATTGAAGTGCCGGTTACTGGCGCGGTATTTCAACCGGGTAGAATATTAATCAATAACAAACGTGCTAATGATGAAATGGATCAACGGGTTGTTGCTGCAGGCGATTATACCCACAGAAGGTTGCTCTCAGAAGCCATCCGTGGTGCCCATGGTGCAAGACCCGACGCGAAACTCGATCAGGTTATTTTAATTCGTCAAGGATGGCAGATTGAAGTCGATTTAACAGGCATATTATCTGGCTTGCCAGTCAAGGATTATCCACTTATCGATGGTGATCAGGTGATTGTGCCAAGCACAGGATGTTTTCAACCTCATTTAGTGAGACCTAGTCAAATTACACCCAAAGGGTTTAGGGTATTTATGTCTAACCTTATTGACTCGGCACAAAACAATTCAAGCGCGGCAGTCGGACGCTACGCAACCAATTTACCCTATGGCACAAAATTATTACAGGCTGCGGTTTCAGCCAACTGTGTAGGTGGTAAAGAATGGACAAATGCTTCGCGCAAAGTGATGTTGGCCAGTATTCACCCCATAACTAATCAAACACAGGTAATTGAACGTTCTGTCGAACAATTAATGAGACAAGCCAACCGTGATGACATTAACCCTTATGTTATGCCCAACGATGCCATTGCTTGTTACGACTCTGATATCACCAATATGCGTGATGTAGCACGCACTATTGTTGATGTATTAACCCCGTTCTTATTGTTGTTTTAGGTGACTAATATGTTTTATCCCATTGCTATTCCTTCGCGTTATCAACGATATAGAGGACAGGCTTATCGTTTAGTTAAATGGCCCTATTTGATATTTTGTCTGTGTGGTTATTTATTGATCGCCTTGATTGTGATGCTTTATCTAAACAAAACACCAGTATATCAAAGTGACCTAGAGCTAGTATTACCGGGTACAGGGGCAACATCTAGTGTAGCCCTTGATAATGTGGGCCAAGTGGTTTCTCAAACAAGTGCTCCATTTTCGTCACATGGTTTTAATCCAAGAGTCAATTACAAAGAAATGTTGTTAAGCAGAGGCGTGCTAAATCTCGCTAGTGCCCAGTTATCTTTGTCGCCTGAAAAATTTGGTCAGCCAAAAATTGCATTAACTGAACAAACTTCTATTTTGGCCATAAGCATCACAGGCAACAGTGCCAAACAGGCTGAAGCCAAAGCATGGGCATTGTATAACAGCCTTCAGTTCGAACTAGACCGTTTACGTGCCGATGAAGTGTTACATCGAGATGAGAGCATTCAAGGTGTACTAAAAGAATATCGCGTTAGATTAAATGAAGCCCGTGCCAATATACTGCAGTTTCAGCAAAGCTCGTCTTTGGTATCTCAAGAACAATTCACTTTGTTGGTCATTAGCTTACAAACCATTAAAGAAAAACAACTTTATTTACACGCTGATGTGTCTCATTTAGATGATTACGCCTATGGCTTAGGCAAAAACTTAGGGGTTTCGGCTGATTTGGCTGGTAAAGCCTTTATCTTGCAGTCTGACGTGGAGTTTCGTGGTTTGCTAAAAGAACTCGACATCAGTACTTCACAATTATCTGAGTATCAATCTCGTTGGGGAGATGGCCATCCCAAAGTAGTCGCTGAGCAACAACGTTACCAAGCTGCTCGTTCTGCATTACTTGTACGTAGTAGCATTATTGCCGGGCCTCATGCCGCGACTGTTTTTAGTAGCCTTGATTTAGAAGTGAATCCCAAGCGTGCACAAATGTTCGCAGATTTGATCGAAGCCTCTGCCAAAGCCCAAGGTATCACAGCACAAATTGTCGATTTGCACCGCTCTGAGTTACACCTTAAAGATCAACTTAAGATTTATGCTCGTGAGTCTGCAGTACTAGACCGTTTTCAACGTGAGTTTGATTTAGCAGAGGCTATATTTACCTCTGCAGCCGCCAGATTAGAAGCTGGAAAGGCGGATGTGTTTGCTTCTTACCCGGTGTTACAACTATTAACTAAACCTTCCCTACCTACTGACATTCACAGTCCTATTCCGCAATTAGGATTAGTGGCGGGTTTAGTGGGCTTTTTATTCATTACCTCAGGAGTGACCGTGTTATGCAATCGCAGACGAATTATCAAGGTACTGTTGAAGAGAAGTTAATTTGTTGGGCCTTAGTACTTACCTATCCTATTTATGCAATTGGTGGGTTATATATCACGGGCTCAGCATTAGGTTGGATTGTCTTAGGCATCGTCATATTAAGGGCCCTAGTGGAAGGTGAAAATAGCTTTAAGCAGGTACCTATAATTGTATGGCTATGGGGGCTTGGTATGCTGGTGATGTTAATTAGTTTGTGGGTAGGCCACACTGATTGGTCATTAGGTACCAATCAAACTATCAAAAGCACGGTGGGTTGGGCCAAGGGTTGGGCCTTGCTGGGAGTGTTTCCAATTTTAGGCGCGGTAGTTGATCTTAAGCCTGAAAGGCTTATCAGAGCTATATGTGTTGTAGCTAAACATAGCGCTATTTTTGGAATGATTACTTTTATTATATATTTGTCGGGATTACCTGGGCTGTTGTTTATATCTCCATTACAAATTTTGGGTGGGGCAGGTGATAATTTCTTTATGGTTAGCTTGTATGGGATAAACCCAGAGACAGCAGCCGGTCGCTGGCAGTTCTTTGCGCCGTGGGCAACTGCTGCAGGACTTTTGAGCTGCATTTTTGTCATTTTCTGCCTACAAGAAAAAGACAAAGTTTGGAAAAGCTGGGGCTTAGCAGGTTGTGCGATGATGGCATTATTATCGCAGTCACGTGCTGGCTGGGTAGTTTTTATCATAATAATACTGATTTTTTTGTTTACCCGTCAGTTGAGAAATCCTTGGTTATTACTTTTTTTAGGATTTTTGTTACCCATTATATTGCTGTTAGGCGAGCCAATTTATGAATGGGGTATGGATGCCTTTCAACAAATTAGAGGATCGCGGCCTGCCTCAACCAGAGTCCGTGCAGCTTTAGAAAATTTAGCGCTGCAACGCTGGCGTGATGAAGCACCTATATGGGGACATGGTATGGTCGAGTCTGGAATAAAATTAGTGGAATTTATGCCAATAGGGTCACACCATACTTGGTTCGGCTTGCTATTTGTTAAAGGTTTGGTGGGGCTAATTGCTTTAGCTATTCCAATGGTTTTAAGCTTTATCTACTTACTTGTATTTTCGTTTCACAATCTGCAAGCACGTTCGGCTATGTGTTTGTTAGTTGTCCTGTTCTGTTACAGTTTTTTTGAAAACTTAGAAATTCTTGCATACCTGTATTGGCCAGCTTTGTTTTGGTTAGGAATGACTTTTAAAAGTTTAGAAAATGGTGAAAATGGTGAAAATGGAGAACATGGAGAACATGGAGAGTCGCATGTTTAAACAATATCATGCTTACCTGATAGGCTATTACGGCATGCAGAACACCGGTGATGACGTGCTTTTATACATCTCGCGCTGGGCTAGCCAGCATTTACTCGGTGCTACCCATAATAAAGTCAGTAGTGCTGGTTTGATTAAATGTAACGAGTTTGGAGATATTCAAGCGATGCCTGAGTCACGTTTTCGTGGCCATCAGCGACTTTCGCATTATAAGAATGCATTGCAAAGTGAGAAGGTGATATTTGGTGGTGGCTCTGTCCTTCATAGTAGCAAAGATATCGATTTTAAACGCCATCTTATTAAATTAGCAGGACAAAAAGCTAGCCGAGCGGTAGGTGTGGGGATTGGTCCTTTTGAATCGCTAAAAGCAGAAAAAGTGTGTGCTAAGTTTCTTAACGAATGTGGCTTTACTGGTGTAAGAGACCAACAAAGTCTTAGCATTGCACAAACAATTGCACCAAATGCCAATGTTAAATTAACCTTTGATCTAGCGCCACTCATGCTCTGCCATCAAACTAAGTGTTTAGTATCAATAGAACGTAATGGGATTATGTTTAATTTTTGTCAGCAAGCGATTGATCCCTTCGGCAATGTGAATAATGACAACGAACAAAACCGAATAGACATGGCAGTGCTCGCGATAGAACAAACTTGGCAGCAAACTCAAGAGCCAATTTTCTTGGTAGATTTCAATAATCATTCGCAATTTGGGGACTTTCGCATTCATCAGCAGATCATGTTACGAATTTCAACTGATGTGCCGATTACACATATTGCTTACGATCCTAACCCGTTTAAAGTACTCCAACGGATTGCCAGCTTTAAGGCAACTGTGTCTATGAGATTACATTCTGCAATTATGTCATTTATGGCAAATACTCCAGCATTATCAATTAATTACCATGAAAAATGTCGTAACTGGTGCGAACAGATTGGAATGCCTAAAACGTATCAATTTGATGCGCAAAATATTGATCCTCAACAATTATCGCAGCAGCTAAATCAAGGTGTTGGCACAGGCTTTGCATATCCCACTATGAAACCCGAGGAAGCGGTGCAAGCCACACTTCTCAACTGGACATAATAAATTTTATTGAGCAGAAGTAAATTGGAGCTAATATTATGAATACAGCTAAATTTTCAGTCGTTATTCCCTTATACAATAAGGCGGATAGTGTTGCACGAACACTTGCTTCCATTTGTGAACAGCGTTTTACCGCAGCAGAAATTATAGTTGTTGACGATGGTTCAACTGATGGCAGTGCTGCCAAAGTGGCTGCACTCAATATCCCAAATTTGATTTTAGTGAAACAAAAAAATCAGGGAGTATCTGTTGCCCGTAATTATGGTGTCAGATTAGCCCAATATCGGCATATCGCTTTTATTGATGCAGACGATCAATGGTCACCCTTCTATCTTTTTGAGATGAACAAGCTAATCCAGCGCTTTCCTGAGCACCAGTGTTTTGCCAGTAATTATCAGAAAGTGATTGAGGATGGCGATTATCGTGACCCAAAGTTAGCCATCGGTGATATATCACCAATGGGTTGTGTGATGGATAATTATTTTGAGGTGTGTGCAAAAGGTGACTTACCCTTTATGTCTTCAAGTTTAGTCATCACTAAGAGGTTATTTAAGCAACTAGGCGGATTTCCCATTGGCGAAGCTATGGGAGAAGATCAAGCGCTGTTTTCGAAAATTGTATTACAGGGCAGTCTAGTTTATTCACCGTTAGTATTAATGTTTTATCACACCGATAGTGAGAATCGAGCCTGTGACAGGAACATACCTCAATACATATTACCCTTTGCGCAACGTTTATTAGCAAAAGTAGCTGCAGGTCAGGTAGACAAAGCCGTTGCACCTTTTGTATTGCAGTATTGTGCGGCGCATATTTGTCATTTAGCCAAAATTAATATTCAGGCAGGTCAATTAGCTAACGCTATGCAGTTACTCAAACATCCTGTTTGTAAATTAAAGCCACTACATCGTAAGCTATTTTGTTCTTGGTTAATGACACAATTCCTCTTTTTAAAGATAATAAGTCTGACGCGAGTAAACCACTAATCTACCAGTCCCAACTCATCTTAATAAGAAGTAGAACATGAAACTTAACGCAATTTGTATTATTAAAAACGAAGCAGATATTATTTTAGAAACCTTGAATAATGCCCTCAGGTTTTGTGACAATATTTATGTGTTTGACAATGATTCAACCGATGGCAGTTGGGAACTTATTTGTGAAAAGGCGCTAAATGATGATCGTGTAGTGATCGCTGCCCACACTGATGAGATCTATCGAAATCAATTTCGAAATCGCGTGTACAATATGTTTCATGATCATTTTTTACAATCAGACTGGTGGTACATTTTAGACGCTGATGAAATGCTTATCGAAGATCCGCGGCCTATGTTAATCAAAGCCATGCAGCGCGACAAAAACCAAATGCGCGTATGGCAAGCACAATTCTATTTTACCAACGTTGACTTAGACGTATACGACCAAGAAAATAAGGCATTAACTGTGTCTGAACGTCGCCGTTATTATCGAATTAACTGGCGTGAACCACGGTTTTTTAGAAACTCACCTAGTAAAAAATGGCCAGAGAATATTAGTGGTAAGGTCCCTCCATTTTGCCATAAACTATACCATCCATCCCCTATCTGTCGTCATTACGCAGAACGTACACCAGAACAGATTAAATTACGCCGCGAAATTCGTCTCAATAATCCTTACAGCTTTTTGCATGTTAAAAATAAATCTGACGATGATTGGTTAAAACGTGCAGAGGATTGTTTTTATTATCAAGAAGGTACAAAAATGTCATTTCCGTTCACGGACAGAATAGTTTACTACGCCAGTCAAACTAAATATTGGCTGATATGGAGGGCTAAAAATGTTTCGTTGTTAAAGGATGAATTTGTTACAAAGGTGATTAAATTCAAAAAATACGCCATTACAAATTTATATAATTACCTATCATAAATTACATATTGAGAGATAAGGATTAGTAGATGCAAAAGACAATGATACTTTAGCTAAATAAGTGGTCAAAAGTTCGAAATCAAAAAGACTCGAATGATTTAGCCTAATTAAAAAATAATAATTGCATTAAACATAAAAATATAAAAACTCGTGGACTAAGAGAATTGTGCTAAATCGGTCGTTAATAACAAACGTAATAACAAACGTAATAACAAACCTAGTAGCCATATCACTAAGCGCAGAAGACAAAATATGATGAGTTCAACCTCGACACACCGCGAAAACAAAATGTGCCTAAGTTAATCTAGAAAAACTAAGCACATTAATTCGTAACTATCAGCAATGGATGGTCCGACCTTTTGTTGTATTTAGGTCACACTTCGACAAGCCCATCAAATAATGGCAGCCACATAAAATCATCTACAGGCCTCTAATGACAATTAATTCAATGGCCAAAAACTTATCAAATTATCATATCAATCTTATCGCTAATTTATTTAGCGGTCTTACTAAGTTAAAAGGCTTATTCTTCTATTAGAATTCGAACTTACTTTGCTTGAAAGCTCAGGGTACAACATTAAATAGATTTGAAACGTGTTTATATCAAGGCATCCGTACGTTCTCAGTTATAAAAATATTGCTCTGTTAATGAAGATCTGTCGTATGAAAATTATCATATTTATTCTTGCCATAATAAGTGCATATTTATTGAGTGTGTGACATTTTGAATTTCACGTGTAGTAAGCATTTGAGAGCCTGCTTATATTTATTTATAGTTTTAATTCAATCATATTTTGAAAACTAAAATAGAGGTGATAGATATATGAACTGTATTACTTCATAATTAAAACATCTGAATGCGAAGGCTGCTTATTTTGAAGCACTATATTATTAGGATCACCCAATCCATTAAACGCCAAAATTCTGCTGCAAAACATAAAGCACTTATTCCTCTCAAGCGAAGTTTATTGGCGGTTAAACAAGGGTTAGCACAGGAAACCCGTGAAACGAAGGTTATGCTAAATACCTACAAACGATTCACTAAAGGTCAGGCTAGCAAGTTAGAAATGGAAGAAGCAAATAAACAGTTTGTCGACGTTATTCGTGGACTAGGATTAGGTATTCTGGCTGTTTTACCCTTTTCGCCCATCACATTACCGTTTGTTGTTAAGTTAGGAGAAAGAATAGGAATAAATGTATTACCGAGTGCATTTATAGTGGATTTACAGGAAGATAAAATGGTTGTTATTCAACAAGATATTTTGGTTGAGTCTGATGATGAAATCCATCCCACTGAGGATAAAATATAACCACTTTTATTAATGTTTATAGTCATCGTTTATTTTTAGAGTTGCAATAGGTTTGATTAACGAAAAGTTTTGTATGCAATCCTTTCTATTTTTTATTATCAACCTTGATAACTAAACCTATGCTTGTCATTTCTTATGCTGTTTTATTTGCACCCCCACAAATAAGTTTCGACTGTCTATGAGCGTCATTGATAAAAATACTGATTGTTATATTAAGTTTCAATGACACCGTTATGGGGTGCATGGCATCGTTATTTTTTCATTAATTCAAGTTGGCTATTAATAAAGCTGAGAACAGCAAACCATTCATTAGCTTGTTAACACGTATGGTTTGACTCGTCATAAAATTCATGTTTTCGATTGATCATAACGTATTAAGAAAATTAAAGTTTTAACGTTCTGGAGCAATTGTGTCTGCATCTGAACACGCTTATTGTGTATTCACACAAACTATTCACTTGTAGCTTATCAAACCAATACCAAGTAAATACGCTCGCTACTTTTTAAGCCATTCATTATTTTTCAATTCAAACTAGGTTTAGATGCGTTGCGCTATATCTTGATGATTTCTGTAACAATAGTGCTGGGAGTAGCTGATATCGTCTTGGGGAATAAACATCATCAAAGTTATTTTTTCATCTTATGCGGCTAGGTAAAAAAGTGATCATTGGATAAATTTATTTGGTAATAACCTATCCAGCGCAGAAGCTGAAAATAAGGACAAGGGCAATAAAAGTGCTTTAGAAAGTAATGTCGATTATTAGTTTATGAAAGTTGAAAAGATGATTGAGGAATATCAGGTCGATAATAAAATGGGTCAATCAGTGAGGGTGTAACTTAAGCAACATTTTAGACGAGCCAATAAAACTTCAAATAATTCAAATAATTTAGATAATGAAAACTGATAATAGATATTCGCTCAATATAATCATATATTTTCACAACATCTATGACATATCACTTGAGCCAATGTTCGTCATTTTTAACATATGCTGTACTTCGATATAAATTTGAGCTCATAAATCATAAATCAATGTCATAATCGCTTTAGTAATTCTCAAGGAAGGGAAGGTACTATTCGTTGATAGTACAAACACAAAACACTTTTCTAATTGAATTCAATGGTCAAGTTACGACTAAAAAAAGGTGTCAAGTTAACTCAATTACTTTTTTAATATAATGCTCGGCAAGTCGTCAAACTTGGACCATTTTATTTCTAATATTATTCTGCAGAAACAATATTCTTGACTTCAGTGGGCTCAATGGCTGAAGTCTCTCGATCAGCTTTGCTAATATATTTAGGCTTGCTATTAGAGGACAACTTAGCATTCGCTTTTTTTGCCCGTGCTTTTAAAATTTGATTACCTTTTTTTCGACGGTTCATTTTATTTTCTCAGTCATGTAGAAGCTAATAATATCACTTTAGAACTTGGAACCAAATGTTATATCGCTCTCTTTGCTAATTTATTTGTTGGTGGAGCTTTTTTTAATGCCATGCGATAACAACTTTAACCAATAGGTGGTTTTGATCAATACCTTTGGCTTTTCACTTAAAAAACAACTTTGTAAATCAATCAGCTCAGGTACGACACCTCTACCTGTAGCATCAATATAAGTGACCTTTTATGATGTTTTATATGTGCTGCCAAGAAAATATATTGTATGTTTTTCAACCAAACCACTGGTTTTTTTTATTACTTGCTCACTGGTATTTTCAAAATTTGTCATTTGACAATCCACATATTTTTGTACATACCCTCTCATAAATATGTATTGCTTTGATATGCAATCATAAAATAGACAAGATAAAGATAACAAGTAGGTTGTGATAACCAACAATTTTTTTTAATAGCAATACTTTATTGTAATGGGCTTATTTATTTTGAATATTTAAAAAAGTATTTAAAAAAGTATTTAAAAAAGTGCCACGTGAACCGTCTGAACTGATGTGTTGTGATTTTGCCATTCCCGCTCACACTTTTACACTACTCCCTTGTCAAAGCCATCATGCGGTGTCTGGATAAAGTATTTGATAAGACAATTCATCAATGGCTCTTAATAGACGACTCTCAATAGACGACTCTCAATAAACGGCTCTCAATAAAACCATCTATTGAGAGCCTAAATATAATTTTTAACTAAGCCATTTTAAAGCCTCGTTGACAACTTGATGAGCTCAATAAAGAAAAACTTACACCTTATGTCGTTACGCGGCACAATATGAATACAAGCGTGTTGTCACCACGATTGTATTCATATGTGTCGATGCTAATTCTTAGCGGGGTATTATTTTGTAATTAAAGGCATAGCTACAAAGGCACAGTTACAAAGGCATAGTTACAATTTGGCATAATCCAAGGCCCAATTTATATAAAGCTCTGTACCCGTTTTTAATGCTTTTTCGTCAGCATAGAAAAACGGTGAATGGTTGCTTGGGGCACTTTTGGTATCCTCACCTTCAGGTGTTATACCTAAAAACACAAATAATCCAGGCACTTCGAGTGCGAAGAATGAAAAGTCTTCTGCGCCCGTTACTAGGTCATTAACATGTACTTTGTCTTTACCTGTTACACGCTCAATGGTAGGCAACATTTTTCTTGTGAGGTCTATATCGTTAATGGTGACCGGGTAGCCTTCGTCAATGTGCACATGTGCCTCTGCGCCGGTAGCTTTGGCGGTCATTTCAGCAGTGGTCTTTAAATTTTTAAATATCTGAGCTCGGTTACCCATATCAAAATTGCGAATGGTACCTTCTAGATAGACTTCATCTGGGATAATGTTGTTGCGTACACCACCTTCAACAATACCAAAACTGATCACTGCAGGTGCTTTGGTAATGTTTACCTGACGGCTCACAATGGTTTGTGTACTGCCAATTATCTGTCCTGCAGCGACGATAGGGTCGACACCGCCCCAAGGACTAGAGCCATGTGTTTGTTGACCTTTTACTGTAATTTCAAAACGATCTGATGAGGCCATTAACGGCCCTTCGCGATAACCAATATGGCCAGTATTACCGGCTGACCAAACATGGATACCAAATACAACATCCGGCTGATGTTGGGTAAATAAACCTTCTTTTAGCATCAGTTCAGCACCGCCTTCCTCTCCTTTAGGTGCACCTTCTTCGGCAGGCTGAAATATAAAAACGATAGTGCCAGCGATATCATTTTTCATAGACGACAGTTTTTCTGCTGCACCCATTAACATCGCCATATGTAAGTCATGACCGCAAGCATGCATCACGCCTACTTCATTGCTTCTATATTCTGATTTTGCAATGGATTTAAACGGTATATCGGTCTGCTCTATTACAGGTAGTGCATCCATGTCAGCACGCAGCGCAATCGTAGGACCCGGTTTTCCACCGATTAATACACCCACAACACCCGTATGTGCAATACCAGTTTGCACCTCTAACCCCAGTCCGTTTAAATGTTCGGCTATGACTTTAGCGGTGTTAAATTCACGATTACTTAGCTCTGGATGTTGGTGAAGGTGGCGGCGCCATTCGATAACTTTCTGCTCTAGTTGCTGTGATATTACGACGGGTTGTTGCGCCTGTGCGTTACTGAAAGTAACAACACCTATTAGCACAACTAAATTTATAGAAAAACACTTCATGCAAAACTCCTTAATACTAAATAAGACAAATGTGTACGTTGTAATATGTGTTGAGTAACAACTTTTAATTTAGACAATCAAGCTAAAAATTTATGAAATCAGCGATTAGAATAAACGCTACATCCGTCCTATTCAACAAACTTTTTTTGATGAAAATGGAATGGATAGTTATCCACAAACTCATACTAGAAGTCTTTAGAAATGGTAATTTACGACTGCTTGATGCATAAAATTTTCTGTATTTTGAGCGAAAACGAATTGATTAGACTAGGAAACATGAGTTGTTGAGTTGAAATTGACCTAAGTTCTGACCTAAGTTCTGACCTAAGTTCTGAATTAGCTGGAGCATTTAGTAGGATACCAATTTTAACGGGTCAAAAATTTTGTGATCTCAATGACCGATATTATGAATTCTAATTAATAGCTGATTAATTTTTTTTGAGTTTTTAAATACAAGGTCTTTTAGGATACCTGCGATAGTTAAACGAATAATGTAGATGTTGCGATAACGGCTATCATTAATGCCTTATTAATTAATCATAACGTTTTTGCTGTGAGTTTTACTATCAGCTGAGTATAACCTTTTACAAAATTTGATTGAACGTACTTTGGGTCGCCAACAACTTCTATGTTATCAAATCGCTTTAATATCTCTTCCCAAAGAATGCGTAACTGCATTTCAGCTAACCGATTTCCCATACAGCGATGAATACCAAAGCCAAATGAAAGATGTTTTCGAGCATTTTTACGGTCAATGATAAATTGGTTAGGTTGTTCAATTTCTCTTTCATCGCGATTCCCTGATACATACCACATAACCACTTTATCGCCTTTCTTAATGGTTTTTCCACTCAGTTCGACATCTTCCTTAGCAACCCTGCGCATGTATGCAAGAGGGGTTTGCCAACGAATAATTTCTGATACCATATTAGGGATCAAGCTTGGATTTTTTTTGAGTTTAACAAACTCATCAGGAAACAGATTAAGTGCATGTACGCCTCCCGTCATTGAGTTACGAGTGGTGTCGTTACCCCCCACTAATAACAGCACAATATTACCCAAAAACTCCATAGGCCTATCTATCAAATCATGAGTGTTTTTATTAGTCAGAAGAAGACTAATAAGGTCAAAACCTAATTCCTCGCCTGCTGCTTTTTTAGCCTCTTTATCTCGCCATAGCTGTGAAAACTGTTTCGCTACTTCAGCTGCGACAGTAAATGCCTCATCCATTGAACCAGTTCCACCAGTAGAACCGGGGCTGCTTGCAGCAACATCTGACCAATAAGCCAGTTGATGTCGTTTGTCGTAAGGAAAATCAAATAATGTTGCGAGCATTCTGCAGGTTAATTCAATCGATGCTTTTTCCACCCAGTCAAAGGGCACACCAATAGGCAGGCTGTCTAGTACATCCGCGGCACGGCTGCGAATAAGACCTTCCATTTCTTTTAAGTTTTTAGGTGCTACGACACTTTGTACTGCCTGCCTTTGTAAATTGTGCTTAGGCGGATCCATCGCAATAAAGGTTTCTATAGCGAGCCCTTCGGGTTGACCACCGATAGAAATGATTGGTTCTGCTGAGAATAATTCATGATGTTTGTCGACAAACATAATATCTTCGTATCGCGTGACCGACCAGAAAGGTCCAAAAGCACTTTTTTTCTGGAAATGCACTGGGCATTCGTCTCGTAGCCGCTTAAAGTAGGGTTGCCAAAGATTTTGCCTGAATAAAAAAGGATTACTCACATCTATATCTTCTATTGCTAGTGTCGACACATCAGGAAGTGGTGTTTCAATAAAACAAGGTTCCACTGATGTATTTACAATAGCCCTTTTTGTTTTTTGAAATATATGAATACCTTTGATTTGTATATGAATAGGGATTATTAAAACGCTTTTTTCGATAATAGCAGAGATAAATTTCATGTTATTTCTCAATGTTTACATTCCCTGTTAAATCATACAGGTTGTTGATTATTTCTAATGCGAATTGCCCAAATTTTACATTTGAAACTCGGGTAAACGTACGATCATTCCATTCATATGTGCAGATGCTGATACTTGGCAAGAAAGGCGAGATGTTTCTTCTTTTTCAGGCGTTAAGTCCAGCATCTGCTCTTCTTCATCAGTTGCACTGCCGGTGATATCAATCCATTCATTATCAACGATTATATGGCAAGTACCGCAGGCACAAGACCCCCCACAATCCGCGTCGATGCCGGGCACACTATTGTCCACCGCTATCTGCATCAGAGATTTTCCTACTTCAACGTTAACGGTGTGATGCGTGCCGTTGTGTTCTATAAATGTAATGGTTCCCATAGGTGCCTCTGGTTGATCACTTTTACTTGGTTGTGAAAGCAAAGTGTTGTTGTGTTGACAGTGTGTTTATTCAAAACATCTTAAGGCAAGATTACGACTTTTTCGCAGGACTTATGAGGTCATTTGTTGACATTTACGGGTCATTAAAAGACATTAACAGGTATGTTTTTTGTCATAGCTATTTTGCATTAGTGTTAGGGGGAATTATTTGTGATGAATCACAGTTTTGCTACGCGAGATGTTTCTTCAAATATGGCATGTATACCTTCTAACTATTCACGCCTGATTGCTCGTGTATTAGCGTTGCAGATCCGCGATTTACCTGAGTTATTATCCTCAACTGAGCTTAGTGTTGAACAGTTCATGCATGAAGACACATTATTGACTTCTCAACAGCAAATTCAGCTACTAAATAATAGTTTACAGCTTTCTAAAGACGAAGCATTTGGTTTACGCCTAGGGAGTTGGCTTAACCCATCGACACATGGTTCGATGGGGTTTTTAGTCAATAGCAGTCCCGATTTGTTAACCGCATTAAACGCGTTTCAAACATACGTCCCAACCCGTATGAATTTTACTCGGCTTGAGCTGATGACTGATTCACAATGGCTGGAATGTTATTATTATATAGATCTAGATGTTAGCGCAGATGTTCGACGCTGCTTGGCTGAAGCCTCTGCGATAATATTGTTTGAATTTGCTGAATTTATCGTTGGTCGGCCATTAGATGAGGCAATAACAAGTTTCTCATATTCTGAACCTCATTATAGTCAACGTTATTCAGACTTTATACCTGGACAGATTAAATTTTCAGCTCCACACATCATGGTTAAAATCCCCCTATATTTATGTCAGGTATCGAATGCATCTGCTAATCGTGAAACCTATTTATTAGCATTAAATCAATGTAAAAAAATGTTGGCACAGTTGGCACAGTTGCCGCAATTGTTATCAAATAAGCACAGCAACGAATATCAAGTTCAAAAAATGATGCTATCTAACTCTTCTGGTATCTTGAGTGAGGAAGATGCTGCTGCTGCAATGTTTATTAGCAAACGAACTTTGGCTCGGAGGTTGCAGGCAGAAGGCACTGCGTTTCGTAAAATTCGAGATGCTATATTATCCCAACAAGCTGCCGCTTATTTAAGTGACAGTAATATATCAGTCGAAGCGATTGCTGCTCTGCTAAATTACCATGACAGTGCCAATTTCCGGCGCGCATTTAAGCGTTGGTTTAAGCTATCACCGGATCAATACAGACAGTATTTAAAAACTAAGTGACAGTGGCCTATATAGTGATGTTATAAAATGTGATGTTATAAAATGTGATGTGAATAAATGTTATTGATTAGATTATCAAGCAAGTAGAGACTTTATTCTGTAATTAACGTTATTTTAGTTACTCAGAATTATCTGTTTGGGAATGAAATGTTGATTAACCGTTGCACACTTTTAATTTGTGATGAGTCAAGCTTACTAATCAATTTCACAGGAACAGGGATTTTTGGTTAAGACCATTAAACCAACTATGTTCAGTAATGATGCTTTGAAACCATCACTTTTTTATTATACAGGCGTAATCATGACAGAATTTAAACCGAACCCCAGCAATCCTCTAGGGCTATTATTAGCGTGTCCAGTTTATAAAATATCACCTCTGTTGTGCTTAAAATCTATTGCCAATATAGATGTTTTTATAAAGGACGAAAGCCATCGAATGGGCTTAGGTTCGTTTAAGGCTTTGGGTGGTGTTTACGCAGTTGCCACATTATTGGCTGAAAAATGGTTCGAAACAACAGGTGATAAATTAAATCCAGAACAATTGATGAGTGACAAATTCAAAGAATTTTCTGGTTCAACAACTTTTATTTGCGCTAGCGCAGGTAATCATGGCCTTGCAGTTGCCAGTGGTGCAAAAATATTTGGAGCAAAAGCAAAAATACATTTATCAGAAAAAGTGCCTCACGAATTTGAGCAACGTTTACAGCAAAAGTCTGCCGTCGTTATTCGTTCAGGAAAGGTATATGAAGACAGTGTTGAAGCGGCTATGCAAGATGCCGCCAACGGCAATGGAGTGCTACTTGCCGATGGTTCTTGGGAAGGATACACCTACGCACCTTCTTTGGTGATGGAAGGGTACACTGTTATTGCACACGAATTATATGAACAGTTTATGCAAGCAAAAAAGTGGCCATCGCATGTCTTTGTGCAAGCGGGAGTGGGCGGCCTTGCTGCAGCAATGGCATACATGATCCGCAAATATTGGCCACAGCAGCCAGAAATCATTATTGTCGAATCTGAATTAGCACCTTGTTTGCAAGTTAGCCATCATCATCAAAAATTGATAACGGTAGCTGGAGACGACTCCATTATGGGTAGATTAGACTGTAAAGCTCCATCACTTGTAGCTTTTCAAGCGCTGGAAAAAGCACAGGTACGTTATGTCACCGTTAGCGACAAAGAATCAATAGTGGCCACCAATATTCTTCAAGAAAAAAATATTGGTACTACACCATCTGGCGCTGCGGGTTTAGCGGGACTTTTAAAAATGCTTAAAACAAAAAAAATGAAAAACTCAGGTCCACCTAGTGATTTTCACCCATTGATTATTGTCACCGAAAATAAGTTATAAAATAAGTTATTAAATAAGTTATAAGATAAGTTTAAAAACGCTCTAATTATTGAGATAAACGATAAATAAGTATTGCTGCTTTTTTCATGTTTTTTGCGAGACTTGACATGTCCGCTACTTCATCTTTTGTGTGCCCACCACTGCCCATTAAGCCCAAACCATCTAGAGACATATCAACATGAGAAGCGGCAAAAGAGATATCGGCAGCCCCTGCGTTTCGTGGATCGACAGCTGTAATGATCCCGTAGCCCAAATCTTCACTCACTCGACTATATAATGCTAATAAATTTAAGTTCGCGGGGGTTTGCGCCATCGGAGGATAACCAGGTTGAAACTCTAAAATAGCTGAAGTATGTCGAAGGTTTTGCGAAACAATTGTTTGCATCATTGCTTTAGCCTGCTCCAGTTGTTCCGGACTCACTGCGCGGATCCCACCTTTTACCAACGTATCTTTTGCAATAACATTAGTTTTTCCAAATACGCCGTAGTTTGATTTATCACCTTGTTGGGTAACTCTTGTCCCACCTGCTATCAAACCTGGATTAAATGTCAGTAATTTTTCATGTCGAAGTTGAACACGAAACTCATTAAGGATCCGCGCCGCCTCGAAAATCGCACCATCTCCGTTTTCATCAGTAAAAATTTGTGATGAATGGGCAGGTTTACCTTTGACAGTGAGTGTCCAATTTACTGAGCCACGACGCGATGTCACTGCGGTGGCAATGTTGCTGTCTCCATCTTCAAAGCCCAAAGCAATATCTGCCCAAATCGCAGCGTCGATAATGGCCTGTTTGGATAGGGATAATGGTCTACCACTGGATTCCTCATCTCCTGTCATGACGACCTTGATATTTAATTGTTGCAACAAACCTTGCTTTTGCAATGCCTGCAAAGCCGCTAACATGATGACATCACCGCCTTTCATGTCAGTTATTCCTGGTCCAGCTATGCGATTATTAGCAAGTTCAGTGATTGTTTGAAAATCATCATCTTTAGCAAATACAGTATCCAAATGTCCGATTAACAATATTTTTGCTGCATTCGGGTGACTAATTGATTCATGAGTCGCAACCAAATGTCCCGCACGGTCGAATTCAGCTCCATCAAGCCATTGCGTAGTAAACCCTAGAGCATCGTACTGGTGCTTGAGCAACATACCCACTTGTTTAACACCTGCAAAGTTCATCGTACCGCTATTTATGTTGACCAGCTGTTTAAGTAAAACTGTCGATTCGTCGAGTTGAGCATCGAGATGCTGAGCTATCTGACGTTCCACATCCTGATCAGCAATAACAAACGTAGAGAAAAAACTAAATAAAACGAGTAGTAGGCAGGGGCGATGTAACATTTCAAACGTTCTCGGTCGGTAATGATTTTAAATAAAATCTTACGCTAGCTGACACCAATATGCATCTCAATCTGATGAATGAGTTTAGACTATGATATCTTTATTTATGTAATGAATGGCTTAGGAGTCGACAAGATTGATAAGACCAAATTGTTGGTTCATAAACGGTGGCTTGCCAAATTCAAACTGAAATAAAGCTGTGTTAAGAAACATCGCTAGGTTTAAAACAAGGGTAATAATGACTTTCCCTTGAGCTATTGCAGCTAAACCCTCTGCTTTATATTCAACGCCACACATTAAAAACTGTTTTATTTGTCTGGAAATATTATGTTTTTGTCATATGAAAAAAGTAATAAGATTGTCATAGCTAATGGTATAAAATTTCACTATTCCCTCGACGGCGAAGTCTCCAAGCCGGTGTTGGTATTGGTCAATATGGCCAGTATTAATTTAACCGCTTGGGAACCTGTATTCATGACTCTTTTGACGACATACCGCATTTTACGTTTTGATATTCGTGGGACAGGTAAAAGTGCTTGGGGTAAAGAAGATGAGTTTACTTTTTCTCAGTATGCAGACGATTTAGCAGCGATTATGGATGTTTTACAGATCCCCAAGGCTTTTGTCCTGGGTGTTGCTTATGGTGCTAGAACCGCAGCTCAGTTTGGATTACGTCATCAACAAAAGTTAACTGCTTTAGGCTTGTTTGATGTGGCGTTGACGCCTCCTGTGGAGCAGTCACAACAAAAAGCCTTAGCAGCAAAAGCTAGACAATTATTAGATGAAGCAGGGGAGTGTAAGATAGAGGCTAAAAAATCATGGCGCTTTTATGAAAACAGAGACGCCGCATTTAAAGCACATACAGCCCATCAGCATGAGTCTGATACTTCTGAAATGTTAGGCAGTCTTAAGGTGCCAGTTTTGGTCGCATGCGGTCGACAAGATATGAATTTAGATGAGGCGCAGCGTATCGCAAACGCTATTCCTTATGGTAGGTTTGAGCTGATGGAAATGACGGGACACGGTTCGCCTTTTTATCGACCTGAGCTTTTTGCCAGTATTGTGAATAACTTTAAGAGCGAATTAATGCTTTGATTTTGACGCTGTGAATTTTTGTCAAACGGCAAAAACACAAATGAAAAATGAAAAATGAAAAATTTAAATAGTGGCAATCTCAAATTTGTGAAATTGCCACTATTACAGTAACTGATAGGTTTAACCCAATTACGACATGTGCAAACTGTTATAAGAAACGCACCACTTTAAAGGATTAGAATAAGGTGGCACTAAAGCTACTAAAACCAGTTGTACTTAACGTTAACACCAGCCCAGCGCGGAGGATTCACTACGTAGATAGAGTAGTTGCCAAAGTCACTGAGATCATAACCAAATGTTACTGCTTCTTTGTCAAACACATTGTTGACAAACACACTTGCTTCCCAGTTATCGTCAGAAAAATAACTCATCCTAAGATTCGTCAATGCGTAATTACCTGCTTCAGTCGCTTCGGAATTAATTAAGTTAAAATATTCTTTACCTACATAATTCGTAGACAGTTGAGCAGCGACTCTTGCACCGTCTAATTCCCACTCTTTACGAATAAGAAGATTAGCCGTTACTTCAGGTGCGAGCAGAGCTTTCTGATCTTTAATAACTGTGGTGCCGTCATTTGATGCACCATCGACTTCAGTATCTAATATACTCAGACCAAGCAAAAAGTCCCAGCCATTATCAGTGGCGTAAGTTAGTTCAGCTTCACCACCAACAAAAGAGGCTTCAGAATTAATCAACAAACTGGTTGTGCCTGAAAAGAAGAAACCTTGGTAATTGTCATAGTCGTAATAAAATACACTAGTATTAAAACGTCCATTACCATCAGCGAAGCTTGTTTTAGAACCAACTTCATAAGAGGTCAGTACTTCTGGTTCAAAACCAACTTCAGATGCTAGGCTAAATCCATCGGATGGTGTATTAAAGCCTCCGCCTTTGGTGCCACGGTTATAACCAACGTAGAATAATTGATCATCACTTACTTGCCAGTCTAACTGCAACTTGCCTGAAAATTCGGCATCAGTACGTGCGAAATCATAAACATCCCCGGTATACAAAAAGTCTGAACCATCAGCAAAAACAGCGCCTTGACCGGTAAGCTGATACGACAATTCCTTATCATCCTCTGTCCAACGCAAACCAGCGGTTAACAGCAGGCTTTCACTCAAATCAACGTCTACCTGTCCAAATATTGATACGGTATCTGTTTGAGAGTCAGCAACAAATTTTGGAAGGTAGCCATCAGATGGAAACTGAAAGGCTCCACTGAATTCGTTTTTAATATTCAGAAAATAAACACCACCGGTCCATCGAAGCTTGTCAGTATCCCCGTCAATCCGTAATTCCTGTGAGAGTTGCTCCACGTCAGCTGTGGATACATAGGTCACTAAGTCGAGCGCTGAACTATCGTCATCTTCACGGTACTCTTTATCGCTAGTGGTAAAGTCAGTAACGCTGGTCAGATAAATACCGTTACTGAATTCAGTATTAAAAGTGGCAGTTAAACTGCTTGATTCACGATCAACACCACCATCAAAATCAAACGCACCGTCGTGTACTCCACCAATACCATCATCCAGCTGACCATTGCGAGGATCGAAAAGGCTGCCCGAAGTTGACGCACTTTTATCTGCATCGAAAAATCCTTGAAATTCTTCTAGGTCGCCATTTGCATCATAGCGAATACCTGCGCCACAGTCGGTATCACCTGATTGACAAAATATAGGGCCATCTGCAGTAGATTTGGTGGCACGGTTGTTGTAAACACCGCCTCTGGTATCGATATCAGTAAAGCGAGCAATCATTAAAAGTGATGTTTCATCGCTTATATCAAAGTTTACCATAGCACGAACAGAGGTCGTATCGTCCGATCTGTAATCTGGCCCAGAAGCGTTTGACACATAACCATCGTCTTTATTGTCGTAAACGGCTAGACGACCTTGTACGCTGTCACTTAGAGCGCCGCTCACAAAACCAGTAATACTCAACTGGCCATATTCTGCCACGGTCATATCAATTGCCGATTCAAAATATTCAGTAGGTTTGTTGCTGATAAAATGAACCAGGCCACCGGTCGCATTTCGACCATACAATGTTCCCTGAGGACCGCGTAATACTTCTATACGTGCAAGATCGAACGATGGTGCTCCTGATGCTCCAGGAGAGGACAGATAGACTTCATCGTTATAAATTGCGATAGGTGCTTCTTGACCTTCGGCAAAATCCCCCTGATTTACACCGCGGATAGAAAACAGTGCAATGTTAGAAGTATCACCGGTATTGCTAGTTGCTACCAGCCCCGGAGTTTGCGCTGCTACATCCATGCTATTATCCCAACCAAGGGCTTTTAGCTGTTCATCGTTAAACGCAGTGACAGATACGCCCACTTCTTGAAGGTTTTGCACACGCTTTTGCGCGGTAACTACAATTTTTTCTGTTAAAAGTTTAGCGTCCGCAACGCCCGATAAAGAGACAGAAATTGCTGCTACAAGTGGTAGCAATTTATGTTTTTTCCAACAAAAATTAATCGAATTACTCATCTCAAATTCCTCGTGTTAGTAGTTTTTATAAAATTAATCTAAGGCAAATTCATATTTTGCTCTGTTCTTATTATGTATTTTTAAGGCTAAATTTTTATTTTGGCGCACAGTCAATTCAAGTGAATGACACTATTTTTATGGTTAGCCAATAGGTTGTTTTTACATCTAGAAGGGTGGTGTAGAGCTGTGAAAAAGATATGCAGGTCGATGTTGGTTAGCTTAAAAATACATTCTAACATAACTAAATTAATTAAATTAGTCAGTGAAATAATCAAAAGGTTATATGTCTTTAATTTAATGCCGAAGAAAGTTGTGCTCGAATTGTCAATTATTCACACATCGCAGTGACGGCTTTGATGATTTAGGTGCTTAATTGATCACGCTGTGAGTTAATATTGTTTAGAAATATTGTTTAAAAATGTTGTTTAGAAATGTTGTTTAGAAATGTGGCAATTTTCGTATTTGATTCGAACATTCAGCTAAAACAATCGCACCTGCAGTCGAAACGTTTAATGAGTTTCCCATACCATACATCGGAATATGTATATGTTGATGACTCAACTTTAATACGGCTTCGCTGACGCCTTTCCTTTCATTTCCTAATACCAATACACACTTAGATGGGTAAGTGACAGCAGTGTAATCAACAGATTCGTGGCACAGTTCAACACTGAAAGCTGCATACCCCTCATCCAATAAAATTTGTAGGCTTGATGTGGTGTTACTACTATATTCAACACAAACCCACTTTGATTCATTCCTAGAGGCTTTATTCAATTTTTTATCAGAAATGGTCAACTCGCCGCACACAATAACTTTCTCGATAGCAAACGCATCGGCCAAACGAATAAAGGCCCCAATATTGTGGCTGTTGGTGACGTTATCTAATACCACGACTAGAGAGATCTTGGGCTTTGATGGATATTCATCCCGTGCGGGTTTGTTTTTTCTGAGATCTTGTTTGGTTTGTTGTATTTTTTGGGGCACGGTGTTTTCTCTTGTCTATTGTTTGTATATTGCATGTATATTGTTCTTGTCAGGCATTTTTAATGCGCTGCATGCAAGGTATCTCGATAACTGCTGCAACATCATTCTACCCTGCAACATCCATATCGGTCGCAGCCTTTTTCAAGCAATACTCATTTTGTCTCATTTAATTTTGGCTGTAGTCAAAACGATAGATAAAAAAATCGATCGAAGGTAAGTTAAAAACATCAAATCGACTGACCACTAGAACCATTTAAAATGGATCGTCTACCAAGTTCATTTGAAAGACAAAAAATAGGCAAAAAAAAGCCTGATTTAAAACCAGGCTTAAAAAGGGAAACACACATAAAAACTACATATTCAGAGGGGCAATAACGACATAAGTTCAATTTTTCGTAAATATTTTTTCAATGAGTGTTGTTACATTGCAAACAGGCGTTATGAG
>NZ_CAJXPA010000056.1 GCF_913058035.1 uncultured Paraglaciecola sp.
CAGAATATGAGTCAGGTAATTTAGTGGGGTCACAAGACAAACGTTGGCAGCTATTGAACAAGGGCGATACTCACCTTCCCTAGAAACCGCTTTTCGAATTGCTCGCGAGTTTGATGCAGGCTTAAAAGATATATTCAGTTGGGTAGAACAATTTTTACTATTAAATATCGTTGATGCCCACATTAAGATGACTATTTTAAGATCAATTATACAATTGCCAGCACCATATTTTGCTGGCCAACAATTTGCCATTGTATATTAAGATCATATAAGGCAATACCGTAGATCTTGTCTGTGCGAGATCCTTTGTGATAAGCAGGTCGAGGGTCTTGACCCAGTACTTCTCGGATAAGTGCCTCCAATTTTGGATAATGCTGCTCAAGTTTTTTTAATTGTTCAATAGCTAGTTTGGTAAAAGTGACTGACATCAATTCTGGACTATGTTGTGCCATGCCTCCGATTGCTTGCGAAATATTATCCGCGTAAGGCACGTAGGGTTTAATATCTAATATAGGTGTGCCGTCTAATAAATCTATACCTTTGACAGTAAGGCAGAGTTGCTTATTTTGATAACTCACTGCCCCAAATTCGACCACAGACATACCAATACTGTTAGGTCTGAAAGTACTCCGTGTGGCAAATATACCAAGTTTCTGATTGCCTCCCAAACGAGGTGGGCGAACCAATGGTGAATGGCCTTTATCTGCTGTTTGATGGAAGTAAAACAACAACCATAGATGA
This sequence comes from uncultured Paraglaciecola sp., assembly GCF_913058035.1. Classification (GTDB taxonomy): domain Bacteria; phylum Pseudomonadota; class Gammaproteobacteria; order Enterobacterales; family Alteromonadaceae; genus Paraglaciecola. Next base: position 742 of record NZ_CAJXPA010000056.1, read on the forward strand.
CTAAACTGCTCTATACCACGCAGATAGTTAGGGTCGTTAAATGCTTCAAAAAAGGTGATTTTTCCTGCCGCATTTTTGACCAATCCAGGTTGACGAGGTATGCCAAACTTTTCTTTGTAAGGTGTGCTGATATTACCAATAGGTTGCATACTAATGTTCATAAACGAACCGTGTATTTTGTCTGCAAAAGCTTGATTATACTCATGATTGCTTAATCTCATCGCTTATTTAATATATAAACATGTCTTAACTTAATTTAAACAAGCATAACAGCTCAATAGCATTCTGTTATGTCATTGGATAACATGTGTCCATTATGGTTATTATGATTATACAATAGTGTTTAAATTAAAAATTACGACTAAAAATTTGTTATCTCATTTGTATTTAAGTGACTTGATTTGCCAACAAGATCTAAGTGACTTTACTTTGGTTGGTGACACCTTGTGCTGCATAAAAACATTAGTTGATCAATACGCATTATCCTCTGGGTCTATTTCATCTTCTGTTCAACCACATATACATAAGTTAGTTATTTTTACGCAGGGTATACACCTGCAGCAATTGTCCCAAACGACTCAAGCATTAGCCGATTATTTAGATGTGAATTTTTATAGAGTGATTAAAGTTGACGGTGTCAGTGATTTTGCTATTTGTGCTCATGTTGTGCTCAAAGCTCAAGATAATCTGAATGAGCAATTAGAAAATGTGGCAAAGCGTTTTTGTGTTGAGCTATGTTTGGTTGATAAAACCCCTTCTTTGACCAAGCAAGGCTTGTTACTAATGGACATGGACAGCACCGTGATTGCAGTTGAATGTATTGATGAAATAGCCGTCCTTGCTGGTGTTGGTGAACAAGTATCAACAGTCACTTCACAGGCAATGCAGGGGAAATTGGATTTTGCTCAAAGTTTACGCACTCGTGTCGCTTGCTTAGCTGGTGCTGATGAATCAATTTTACAACAAGTACGCGATGCTTTACCTCTTATGCCTGGTGTGATGAACCTGGTAAAAATATTAAAATCTTACGATTGGAAAGTCGCCATTGCCTCAGGTGGTTTTAGTTATTTTGCTGATTATTTACAAGACAGACTTAATCTTGATGCCGTCGTGGCTAATGGTTTAGCAATACAAGACAAAAAGCTGACAGGCGAAGTACAAGGCATGATTGTTGATGCCGGTGTCAAAGCACAAACTCTTAAACGTTTAGCCGATGAATGGTCTATTTTGCCAAGCCAGACCATCGCGATGGGTGATGGCGCCAATGATTTGATTATGATGAATGCCGCTGCGTTAGGCGTAGCATGTCATGCAAAACCCATCGTGCGGCAGCAAGCTGATATAGCTATTCGCCGTGGTGACTTAGACTCTTTATTATGGGTGCTAAAAGCAGGGCAGGTTTAACAAGTGATGGCCAATAATTGTTGGACAGGGTGCAAGTCAAACCTTTGCACAAGTGGGCGTTTTTACATGTCAGGTATTTAGTTTTGATCGACTCTAGCCTGATTTTTTCTATACGTCGTTGGATATTTGTGATTTAAAAGTATTTTACTTTCTGGAAACTTAAAACATCTTAATACTTCGTCAGTTACATCAACAAGATCTCCCATTGCTGATACATTCCAAAGTTCTTCTTCAAGTAGCTTCGCTTTGTGCATTGCGTATGAGCTCACGTAGTTAATTTCTAACTGCATGGTCTCAAAGTCGGGTCTGCCGGTACGTCCTAGAAATACTTTTACAGCAATGAACTGTCCATTTTGTAAAGCCTCCGTTATAAACTTTCTGCGTTGCTCAGGTTGAGTAAACTGTTCAGTAAAATAACTCTTTATAGCATCGTGTATTACTTCTTTACTGGGGTCAAAAGCAACAAATAATTCACGCATATTAGGGAGAATATTAGGTTTTAATTTGTCCATAGTATGATTAATAAATTCAAGATACAGCTTAGCATTTCGATAAAGCGGGTATAAGTTAAGCTGGCCAGGTTTCGCTTGAAAGTGCAATAATTGTGTTAATCTGCTGTTTAAATATGAAGTCGCCACCGCATCAGGTATATAGTCGTCGCTGTCCTTGCGTAAAAAGTACGCCACGTTGATGATGTTATGAGAATAAATGTTACGCAATGCTTCGCCTATGCCTGGCACTTCTTCGTCGTCGTGGTAAGTTTTCAGTTTTGAATGGTTTGATTTTATTAATGCTTCAAAAAAATGTTTAGCGATATTGTTATTCTCAGTGAAAAGGCTTTGCAAATGAAGCACGTGTCCGTCTTTTGATACATTTCTGAGGTCATAAGGTAACCCCGATAAATCGAATTTTGAAGTGACTGATTGAAGCTGTGGGAAGCTCAGCAACATTCTGGATATGCCTGTTTTAGGAAGAAAATTATCTAATTCTATTTTCAAACCTTGAGTTGAAATATCTATTGTATGCCCTTTTAATACCATATCACCGATGCTGACTTGTACTGCGGTATGCAACAAAAAACGGGTCTCTTTGCGCTGATTAAAATATTTGAATCGATAAACATTGATTACAGCGGGTGGCTTATTTCGTGGGTGACCAAATACTTTTAGTTCTGACAACAGTTCACGTTGTATTGTAAATTTTTGATAGTTTTCTGTACTTAGATCGTCAGTTATATTGGTGAGTAAGGCGACATGACTAATATTTTTTAATCGTGACATCAAACGTGGCGATGGCTTTTTATTTTTTATTTTGAATTTGTCGTTAACCGAGTTAGCAATCGATAATGGGCGATAACTTTGTGCTGGGTTTACTTGTGTAAACTGTAACTTGTAAATCCGCCAACTTAATTGGCGTGAGCCATAACCTAAAAATAATTCTTTCAGATTAGGCTGGGCAACTAACTCTGCGTATGTGGCTGAGTAAAAATAAACTTTTTCATTTTTAATATAATTAAATATATAAATGAATATCTCTTGTTGACCGTTTTCAAGGGAAAGTCCTTGTTTTATTCGTTCTTGCGTTAACAAATAGCCAATTTTCGAGTCTTGTAGTTCATTTTCCCAATATTGAATTTCTTGTTTATTGCAGTCATTAGCTAAGGCATATTTAGGAACATAATGGTTCTCTACTTGTTCAATGAAAACTGGAATTGAAGCAAAATTAGGAATGTAATATTGCTCGTAGGTTTTATTTTGAATAGCAGAAATTGTATTGTCTAAATTGACTTTGTAGCGGCGTTTATTACCATGAATAAAACGTTCAAAAAATTTGTCAAAAGATGGGAGACTTACATTAAATTGACGTCTGAGGCTTAGTCTTTGCTCATTATTGAATTGTTCGACATTAATAATAGTGTAAGCGACGGATTGATATTTATCGAGAGTATATTCTTTCTCTAAACCACGAAATTGGACCGTAAGCTGTTCTTCAGGTTTGAACCAGTATTTTTTACTGACTTTAACTTTAAGCCCGCTTATCGACACATCAATAGTGGTAGCTTCAATGCTTTTATTCATTTCAGTAAACATTTCTATGTTCACCGAAAAGTTCATCCTCTCTTCTCTTCTTTGTGCACAGGCACCAAAATGAAACAGCGAAGCTTGGAAACTTTCAGTTTTTAGTTCAAGTACAGCGAGTGTGTCTTGCTGCTCTTTTTTATGTCTGACCCGAAAGTTATTTTCGGTATTTGTGACTGCCTCATAAACGCCAGTAGTGTATTCACCAAAAATCCTGATCTGGGTTTCAAACGTTTCAGATGCGAGTTCGTCCAAATAATGATCTTTGCCTTGATGTTCATATAACTGACAATCGCCATCAACTAAACCACGCAAGTCAATTAAACGGATACACGGACGAGCTAGACGCATTAACTCCATTTTTAACAAAAAACGTTTTTGCTTTGAAATTGTTGCAGCAACTTGATTCAATATTTGATTAAACTCAGGCTCATTAATCATAGGCTTAAGTTCTTCAATGATGTCGTGGTATTCTTTTAAATCTTGGCTCATGAATTCAAGGTTAGCTCAGCATTATTGATATGGGACTTGGGGTATTAACGTATTATTTATTGTTATCGACAGAAATGTTAAATATATGATGAATCAACATTGTTCATTAATATGAATATATGAAATCGCGCAGTTAAATTCAACTTAAAAATACACAACAATTTTAAAATACACAACTTTATAAGATAACTAATAATATGGCTAAACGCAAAACTGCTTACGTGTGCTCTGATTGTGGAGCTGAATACCCTCGCTGGCAAGGGCAGTGCAACGACTGCAATGCATGGAACACTATCACTGAGTTTATGGTGTCTTCAACAAACATTTCAAACGGCCGCAGTTCGGGCGGTTATTCAGGTCAGACTCAGGCCAAAGTTGAATCTTTAGCCAGCATAGACTTGCAAGCTCTACCTAGATTTGCATCAGGTTATAAAGAACTTGACCGAGTATTGGGGGGGGGCATTGTTCCGGGTTCTGCCATTCTGATCGGCGGTTCTCCTGGTGCGGGTAAAAGTACTATGCTGCTTCAGGTTATGTGTCAAATGGCAAGCAATAGAAACGCACTTTACGTAACAGGAGAGGAGTCCCTGCAACAAGTTGCTATGCGCGCACAGCGTCTTGGTTTACCTAACGACAAACTCAAATTGCTGGCTGAAACTAACATTGAAGTTATTTGTGATCTTGCTTTACAACATAAGCCAGAGCTTATGGTGATTGACTCTATTCAAGTGATGCAAGTACCGGATGTTCAGTCGGCACCGGGGAGTGTGTCGCAAGTGCGCGAAAGTGCAGCATATTTGACTCGGTTTGCCAAACAGCATCACATTGCTATGTTTTTAGTTGGACATGTCACTAAAGATGGTAGTTTGGCAGGACCTAAGGTATTGGAGCATTGTATTGACTGTTCAATGATGCTTGAAGGTGAAAGTGATAGTCGCTACCGGACTTTAAGAAGCCAAAAAAACCGATTTGGCGCTGTGAATGAGTTGGGAGTATTTGCTATGACCGAAAAAGGTCTAAAAGAAGTGAGCAACCCCTCTGCTATTTTTCTTAGTCGAGACGATCAGCAATCACCTGGCAGTATTGTTATGGTGGTTTGGGAAGGGTCTCGTCCATTGCTAGTAGAAATTCAAGCTCTGGTGGACTATTCACAAATGGCTAACCCACGTCGTGTGGCAGTAGGGTTGGATCAAAACCGATTAGCAATGTTATTAGCAGTGTTGCACAGGCATGGCAATGTACAAATGAACGATCAAGACGTGTTTGCGAACGTGGTGGGCGGGGTAAAAGTAAATGAAACCAGTGCAGATTTAGCGTTATTACTAGCTATAGTGTCTAGTTTTCAAAATAAAGTGTTAGATAAACAACTGATTGCTTTTGGTGAAGTAGGTTTGGCAGGCGAAATTAGACCTGTGCCGAACGGTTCAGAAAGAATTAGTGAAGCCGCTAAACATGGGTTTAAACGAGCTATTGTCCCAAAAGCTAATGTTCCAAAGCAGCGCACAGCAGGAATTGAAATTATTGGCGTGTCGAGTTTGACGGAAGCTCTTGGCGCTTTGTAATTGACTGAATGTTACTAATATTTAGTTTGGCAAACGTGTGGTTCTGTGGCGTCAATTATATCACATCATTGAGCTGTTTTAATGTGATGGGGTGTTTTGATAATCAACCTAGACGTCATTGAAAATCTTCAACACTTTTACTGAGGTCATTTGTTTTACAATTTATCTTGAACATAATGCAGATGACTATGAAAAAATGGGTATTGTTTGGCTCATTCAAAAGCAATACTTTGCCTTTGTAGTTAAAACGGCTGCAATAATTATTTTCAGTGTAGATGTCATTTAAATTTGAACCGACACCGCGTGTATTTTAAGTTAAAAAACGGACTGTTTGTTAGTTCTACCGCTACTTTAGCTGATATTGCTGATTCTGAGAGAGCAGATCCACCACGAGAGACCCACCAAAAATAATTCGAATAAACAACTAATCAGTCGTTGTATTATCCGATTAAGTATTTACATATCAACACACTTTTCTCGTCAGTATGTAGGGATGAATATATATTTTTTTTCATATTCTTAGCATTTGTAGGTTTATTTTTATGACTTTTCAACGCTGTAATATATTGTCTGCTAATTCAAACCACTGAGTTTGGGTCCTGTGATTTTTTGCGATCACTTAACCTAAATTATCTGTGAAGCTATTACCAGTAAGCTCACATTATTTAACATAAGTTATAGGTTTATATACTTATGTATTGCCACTTAGATTTTTCTATCAATCGCTTTGGTGTCTTATTGCAACCAAAGAAGCTGAATAAAACGGCTTGGTTAAGACATCTTAATCTTAACTGCAGATAAATAATGTCGATACACAGGAGTTTCAATGGGAAATGTTACGATGAATCAAAGTGGAATAATTCGTTATAGCGCACTGCTTATATTTTGCACATCGATGTTGATGAGCAGCATCGCTTTCGGTGAGGTAAACGAATGGGAGTCCAAGGGAAATTGTGAGATGATTTTATCCGAAAAAGCCGAATTTTCCCCGATAGTTTATTCTGGTGCGGCTACTACAATGGGGGCGCATTCAAACGTCTTTGGCAATATTCAGTCAGTTGCTGCGACCACCCTTGGTGAAGCAGCAGAACTTCATGGCAACCTTTTGGCCGGCGCTGCTGTTACGCTTGACAAGGATGGCTTCGTCAGTGGCGATATTACGGCCGGTGAGGCCGCAACGATCGGTGCTGTTTCTTCAGTTAGGGGCAATCTTTCCGCCAGAACTACAGTATTCATTGGCGCGGAGTCCCAGATCTCAGGTGATCTTAAATCTGGTGGCGATGCCAAGCTTGGCGCAGGTGCATCGGTTGGTGGCAATGCAACGGCCAAAACTTCAGTTACTCTTGGCGCCCATGCACAAGTTGGTATAGATGATATGGATGGTATAGGTGAACCATTGAGTAATGTTCGGGCATTCACTGGCCCCATTGTGCTTGGCTTGAACGCAGCGGTGACAGGTGATGCTACTCCTGGAACTATTATATCGTACGGCATGAATGCAATCGTGGGTTCTGAATATCTGGACACAACCAACCTTAAGAATTTTACTAACGAGGCCGATGGCCCAGTAGCAACTAAGAAAGCCGCATTAACTCAGAAACAAAAAGAGCTAGCCGATAAAATTGTACCAACTTACAACGAACTCGCCACAACGATCAATAGTAGCAGAGAATTCGTGCCAGGGGTCTATCATGCATCGGCTCTTACGACGACTGCAGGCATAACCCTTACGTTTAGAGGCACGGGCTATGAGTCAGAAAAGCCTGATAAGTGGTTTATCAACACTGATACATATACAAGCTTTGGTGCGAACTTGATAGTAGAGGTTCATGATGCAGCACCAGGCAGCACTATTGTTTTTAATGCCGGCAGCTATACAACCATTGGGGCAAACTCGACTCTCATAGGTACTATTTTTGCAGACACGTACATTACCACGGGCGAAAATACAAAAATAAAGGGTATCGGTTTAGACTGTGGCGGTATGTTTGCAACTAACGGGGCCTTTATATTGGTCGCAGGTAGCACCGTTGGAATTCATGGATGTTGGGTTGAAGAACAACAAAGCAAAGGAAATAATGAAGTTGAGGATGACGCAGATGTCGCAAATTGCTATTTTGCATTTGACCCAGATGCGTCAAACACCGATTACGAAAATGACGTGTGTTGCGAAGAATATGGCGGATTTCACGGTGATAATGGCGTCGAGATCACCATCACTTGATGGGAAAAATTAATGCCGTTGGTGAGTCTTAATTTTACAATTTTAAGTGGTTATATAAATTTTATCCAAAACCTTGTTCGTCAGGTATGCTTAGCGAGGCTGACGAACAGACATTTGCTGGAACAGGTGTTTTGAAACAAATTAAATGTTTTTTTGAGGGCTTATTGAACTCAAGTTGTTCGCACAAACCATTGTGTTGAACCTTTTTTACTGGTTGTAGCCTAAACAAGATGCAGTTCAGAGGTAGTTGGATAGAGCAAGGTGAGTATCTCAAACACCCCTCACTTGATTTAATATATTTTCACAAATTCAATATTAACTGAATCAATTCTGCTTTAAATATTTTTGCTTATCGATTCAATGATGTCGAAGTCAATGATGTCGAAGCCAATGGTGTTTTTTCACACATAACATATGTAATAACGGTGTTTTTCAAGATAGTGGCAATGCAGTCAAAGCCACTCAGTCGCTTGCATCGTCAAAGCTTGTCCAAACATGGATGGTTTGGAGACGTGTTTCAAGAATGGGAAATGCCCACTATTGTGAGCAGTACCCGTAAAAATGCGCGGTATGCGCCTTTTTATGGGTACTCATCCTTATTTACTTACTGATCTTCTTATACTTCAACCTATGGGGTTCAACCACATCTGTTCCATAAGTTGCCTTCAACCATGCGGCATATTCGGTGTAGTTGCCTTCGTAAAAGTTTATCTTTCCTTCGTCGCGGTAATCCATTATGTGTGTGGCTATTCTGTCTAAGAACCACCTGTCATGTGAAATAACCATGGCACAACCTGGAAATTCCAAAATTGCATTTTCTAGGGCGCGTAACGTTTCAACATCCAAGTCATTGGTGGGTTCATCGAGAAGCAACACGTTGCCGCCCGCTTTTAATAATTTGGCTAAATGCACACGGTTGCGTTCACCACCAGATAAGTTTTTCATAAACTTTTGTTGATCTGCACCTTTAAAATTGAAACGCCCACAGTATGCGCGGCTATTTAGCTCGAAGTTTCCAATACGGATAATCTCTGAATCATCAGAAATTTCTTTATAAACCGTGTTGTCACCGTTCGTTTGGTCGCGGAACTGATCGACGCTGGCCAAGTGTACTGATTCACCCACATCAATTTTACCGGCATCGGGTTGCTCGTCGCCGCTGAGCATCTTAAATAAGGTGGATTTACCTGCTCCGTTAGGGCCGACTATTCCCACTATGGCACCTTTGGGCATTTTGAACGTGAGGTCGTCAATTAATAGTCGATCGCCATAGGATTTTTTGAGGCCCGTTACCTCAAACACTTTATCGCCTAAACGTTCGCCAGGTGGGATAAATAACTCATTGGTTTCATTGCGTTTTTGATAATCGCCTGTATTGAGCTCCTCAAACCTAGCCATACGCGCTTTGCTTTTTGATTGGCGACCTTTTGCGTTTGAACGCACCCACTCTAGCTCAGTTTTAATGGATCTTTGTCGGGCGCTCTCGGTTTTTTCTTCTTTCTCTAGACGTGCATCTTTTTGTTCTAACCAAGATGAGTAGTTACCTTCCCAAGGAATTCCTTGGCCACGGTCAAGCTCAAGGATCCAGCCAGCCACATTATCAAGGAAGTATCTGTCGTGGGTAATCGCTACCACTGTGCCTTCATAATCATGTAAGAAACGTTCTAACCAAGCCACTGACTCAGCATCCAAATGGTTAGTTGGTTCATCGAGAAGTAACATTTCGGGTTTTTCGAGCAGCAACTTACATAAAGCAACTCGGCGGCGTTCACCCCCTGATAATTTGCTGACGTCAGCATCCCAAGGCGGCAGGCGTAGAGCATCGGCTGCACGTTCTAAAGCATTTTCAAGATTATGACCATCTTTACTTTGAATAAGCGCTTCAAGTTCACCTTGCTCTTTCGCTAGCGCATCAAAGTCAGCGTTCTCTTCAGCATAGGCAGCATATACTTCATCTATACGTTTGAGGGCATGTGCTACATCAGCTACCGCTTCTTCAACGTTACCTCGCACGTCTTTGCTTTCGTCCAATTGAGGTTCTTGGGGCAAATAACCTATTTTTAACCCTGTCTGTGGAATAGCTTCACCTTCAATATCGGTATCTATGCCAGCCATAATTTTTAGCAATGTGGATTTACCAGAACCGTTCAAACCCAAAACACCAATTTTGGCTCCTGGGAAAAAGCTAAGGGAAATATTTTTTAAGATATGTTTGCCGGGTGGAACCACTTTACCGACACGAAGCATGCTGTAAACGTATTGAGCCATAACTGTCTTTTTTGAGTTAAGTTGGGCGTAGTGTAATTCAGTGAAGAGCAGGGTAAAAGGTATTGTGTTTTATTAAGTTTGACTTTTTATTAATAATTGATGTGATTTGTGTTTGGCTATCGTAGTATTTTTAAATACTGTGTTGTTAATAAGGTAAAATATGCAAAGTTTTAATTGGGGTATCATTGGTCCTGGAAATATTGCCAATACATTTGCAAAAGCAATTGCATCGTCAAAAAAGGGTAAAATATTAGCAGTGGCCAGTCGTTCAAAAGAGCGTGCCACCCAATTTGCCAATACTTATCACATTGAAAAGATTTACTCAGATTACGAACAAATGTTAACAGATCCCGATATTGACATTATTTATATTGCTACCCCTCACAACTTTCATTACCAACAAGCAAAACTGTGCTTGGAAGCAGGTAAACATGTATTAGTTGAGAAACCTTGTACGGTAAATGCCGAGCAAATGAAAAAATTAGTCGCAATAGCCCAACGTTATAATTTGTTGTTACAGGAAGCGTTATGGAGCCGTTTTATGCCTTGTTTATCACAACTTAGACAATTACTAAAAGAAGGTATAATAGGTGATATTCAATACATTCAATCAGATATCGGTTTTGCATTTCAGAACAAAGAAAAGAGTCGCTTGCTTAAAGCTGAACTTGCTGGTGGTTCATTACTGGATTTAGGTATTTATAGTATTACCGTTAGTCAGTTCTTTCTTCAGGAACACCCTGATAAAATCCTCGCTATGGGACAATTAACTGATCAAAATGTTGACAGCCACGTATTAGCGAATATGCAGTATCCTTCTGGACGTTATGCTCAATTTACTTGTTCTATGTTTTCACAAACAAGCAATACTATGAAAATTGTAGGAACTCAGGGCTACGTAAATTTAGCAGCATGTTTTTGGAATACTGATACAGCCGATATATATTGTGATGACAAGCTGATAAAAAGGTTAGACATACCCCATCCTGTCAATGGGTTTGAGTATCAAATTGAGGAAAGTATGCAATGTATCGAGAAAAATATGCAGTGCAGTGATGTGATGTCACACAGCGATACCATAGGAGTACTGGATGTGATGGATAATATTCGTGAACAAATTGGTGTGCGTTTTCCAAACTCCATTGAAGCAAGTTAATCAATGGAAGTGTTATGTGCATAAAGCGTTACAACTTTTGGTTGTTTCTCATACCACAATACCACTATACAAATTGTTCAAAATAATTAAACTACTCGCTGTTTATTTAGGGTGTGTTTACCCCAATTTTAATTACCGCCGCTTTTGAGGAAAAGAGATGCTAACACGTGATATGAATATTGCTGATTTTGACCCAGAATTGTTTCAAGCAATTCAAGATGAAAACCAACGTCAGGAGCATCATATTGAGCTGATTGCTTCTGAAAACTATTGCAGTCCGCGTGTTTTAGAGGCTCAGGGCTCTCAGTTGACCAATAAATATGCAGAGGGTTATCCACACAAACGTTATTACGGGGGTTGCGAGTTCGTAGATATCGCCGAAGATTTAGCGATTGAAAGGGCCAAACAGCTATTTGGTTGTGACTATGCAAACGTGCAACCCCATGCTGGCTCACAAGCCAACACTGCTGTATTTATGGCTTTGATTAATGCAGGTGATACAGTCCTAGGTATGAGTCTTGCCCACGGAGGCCATTTGACTCATGGTTCACACGTTAATTTTTCAGGTAAAACATATAATGCTGTTCAATACGGATTGCATCCTGAAACCGGCGAAATTGATATGGTACAAGTCGAAGCACTAGCTGTTGAGCATAATCCTAAGATGATCATTGCAGGCTTTTCCGCTTATTCAGGTATCGTTGATTGGCAGAAATTCCGTGAAATCGCGGATAAAGTAGGTGCTTATCTGCTAGTGGATATGGCTCATGTTGCAGGTTTGGTTGCTGCTGGTGTCTATCCAAGTCCGCTACCTCACGCCCATGTTGTGACTACCACTACTCACAAAACATTAGCAGGACCTCGTGGCGGTTTAATTTTATCAGCTTGCGGTGATGAAGCCATTTACAAAAGATTGAACAGCTCAGTATTTCCCGGCAATCAAGGTGGCCCTTTATGTCATGTAATCGCTGCCAAAGCCGTTGCTTTTAAAGAAGCTTTAGAGCCAGAGTTTAAAGTTTATCAACAGCAAGTGTTACTTAACGCTAAAGCGATGGCTGCGGTGATACAACAACGTGGCCATAAAGTTGTTTCTGGTGGCACAGTTAACCATTTGTTTTTATTAGATTTAATTGGTAAAGATTATTCAGGTAAGGATGCAGACGCTGCACTAAGTAATGCCAATATCACAGTGAACAAAAATTCAGTGCCTAACGATCCGCGCTCTCCTTTTGTCACTAGTGGTTTACGTCTGGGCTCTCCAGCGATCACTCGCCGTGGTTTTAAAGAAGAACAAGCCAAGCAAGTGGCAAATTGGATTTGTGATGTGTTAGACAACATTAATGATGAGTCTGTGATCAAACGTGTGAAAAGTGAAGTGGTCAGTTTGTGTGAGCAATTTCCTGTCTACGCATAAGTTATTGCTAAATTGATATAGAAAAGCCGGCTAAAGTCGGCTTTTTTGTTGCTTTTTATTGCTTATAGTATGACTCGCAGTGGAATTTTGTTAATTTAGTGTATTAACTATCCTAAATCGAAATTATTTATGTTTTGTCCATTTTGTTCTGTACAAGAAACTAAAGTAATCGATTCTCGTCTGGTGGCTGATGGCAGCCAAGTAAGACGCAGAAGAGAGTGCACGGTATGTAAAGAACGTTTTACTACCTTTGAAATGGCAGAATTGGTGATGCCTCGGATAGTCAAGCGTGATGGATCCCGTGAACCTTTCAATGAAGATAAACTCCGAGCAGGTTTGCAACGTGCGTTAGAAAAGCGACCTGTTAGCACAGAACAAGTGGAGCTGTGTATTAGTCGTCTTAAATCTTCTTTACGTGCAACAGGTGAGCGCGAAGTCAGTAGTGAGTTCCTAGGGAATCTGATTATGGATGCATTGAAAGTACTCGATAAGGTTGCTTACGTGCGTTTTGCATCTGTGTATCGTTCATTTGAAGATATTCGTGAATTTGGTGAAGAGATCGCGCGGATGAGTGACTAGATTTTATTCTAGTTATTACTTTTATTTGTTTTTTATTTGTTTTTTATTATTGGTAGCATGTGACAGAATTTTCTAAGACAGATCATCAAATGATGGCCAGGGCTATTCAATTAGCTAAACGTGGCGTGTTTACTACTGCTCCTAATCCAAATGTGGGCTGTGTTATTAGTAATGACAAAGGTGTCATTGTAGGTGAGGGTTGGCATAAAAAATCGGGTACTGCCCACGCAGAGGTTCACGCGTTAGAACAAGCGGGTTATTATGCAAAAGGAGCAACCGCCTACGTGACATTAGAACCGTGTAGTCATTACGGTAAAACTGGGCCTTGTGCAGATTTGTTGATTGCATCGGGTGTTACTAGAGTAGTGGCTGCTATGGTTGATCCCAATCCTTTGGTATCTGGAAGTGGTTTAGAAAAATTAAATAAAGTAGGCATCAAAACGGAACATGGTTTGTTGCAAACTTCAGCTGAACAACTTAATCGTGGTTTTATTAAACGCATGCGAACAGGTAAACCCTGGGTGACGGTTAAATTGGCGGCAAGTTTGGATGGTAAAACGGCTTTAGGAAATGGTTTAAGTCAATGGATCACTGGTCCGCTTGCAAGGCAAGATGTGCAGAGACACCGAGCAAAAAGTTGCGCTATTTTATCAGGTTCTGGCACAGTCATCGCGGACAACCCGATGCTTAATGTGCGCTACTCTGAGCTTAACTTAAGTTCTGATGTGCTGGCACAAAAAGACTTACGTCAACCTTTACGTGTCTTGTTAGATGGACGTAACCAGTTACCAACTTCGTTAAATTGTTTACAAAATTTTGATCATAACCTCGCCGGAAGCGTTTTGCTTGTTAATGGAAAATCTAGTCAGCATCAATTTGAACAGCATGTTAGCCAATGGCAACCACCTTTTAATGGAAATAAATTAGATCTAGAAAAAGTGATGAGTAAGTTAGGTGAGATGCAGTTAAATCAAATTTGGGTTGAAGCGGGTGCGAAACTTGCGGGTGCGTTGTTACAAAATAAACTCATTGATGAATTAATTTTATATCAAGCGCCAAAACTTATAGGGTCTGCAGGTCAAGATCTTTTTGATACGATGCAGATTGAAATGATGGACCAGGTTATTAACCTCAATTGGACGGACATACGGCAAGTGGGTGACGACATAAGAATGACTGCACTTTTTAATGATTAGATCATTGGTTTAATTATTGATGTATTAGCCTAACTATAAAACCATTTATTGAGATATTATGTTTGTTGGCAAGTGACGGTAGAAAAATTATCAGTATGGCCTTTTTAGCAGAAAGTGGCTATTTGAGGTAAAATAAAGTTCACCAGAAATGGTTCGTTTTAAAGGCGAAACCGAGGCCTCTAATAAAAAATTTAAAAGAAGTAAAAAATATGCCATTAAATAGCAGCAAAGAGATAATCGAAGACATCCGCCAAGGTAAAATGGTTATCTTAATGGACGATGAAGACAGAGAAAACGAAGGCGACCTAATCATGGCCGCTGAACATGTTACTCCTGAAGCAATTAACTTTATGGTGACTCATGCTCGTGGCCTAGTTTGTTTACCAATGACTGCTGAGCGTTGTCGAGCGCTTAAGTTACCTTTGATGGTAGACGATAATAGTGCTCAGTTTTCTACTAACTTTACTGTTTCGATTGAGGCGGCAGAAGGGGTTACCACAGGTATTTCGGCTTCAGACAGAGCCAAAACTATTTTGGCAGCCGTATCAAAGGATGCAAATGCAAGCAACATAGTGCAACCAGGACATATTTTTCCGTTAATTGGTAAAGAGGGTGGGGTTTTAAACCGCGCGGGGCACACAGAAGCGGGGATAGACTTGGCGCGATTAGCAGGTTGTGAGCCTGCATCAGTCATTGTTGAGATACTCAACGAAGATGGCAGTATGGCTAGACGCCCAGAGCTAGAAGTTTTCGCAGCCAAACATGACATGAAGATTGGCACTATTGCCGATTTAATTGAATATCGAAATTTGAACGAAACCACCATTCAACAAGTAGCGAAGTGCAAGCTTCCAACAGAATACGGCGAGTTTGATTTAATTACATACAAAGATGTAATCGATAACCAAGTACATTTTGCCATGTGCAAAGGTGAAATCGATAGCGATGTTCCTGCTTTGGTCAGGGTGCATTTGCTAAACAGTTTTAGTGATTTGTTGGGCTCCCAACGAGCCATTTCTCGAAGTATGGGTTTGCCACAAGCGATTAAGTATATTGCTGATCATGGTGGTATTTTAGTTTTGCTAGGCAAAGATGAAGACTTGCTGACCCAAGTCAAACAATTTGAAGCTGAAGATAAGGGTGAAAAACCTGCTAATGCTCCGTGGACTGGCTCATCAAGAACTGTGGGCATAGGCAGTCAAATTTTAGCTAGTTTGGGTGTTAAAAAAATGCGTTTGATGAGTAAACCTAAAAAGTATCATGCTTTGTCTGGTTATGGATTAGAAGTGGTTGAATATGTCGAGATCTAAGACGCAAAATTCACAGTGTTTCCCATTACGGTTGTGCTAAACTACGCGCCGATTTTTATAGTAAGGTTTTTAGATGAATATTATTGAAGGTAACATTCGTGCAACAGGCAAAAAGTTTGCTCTTGTCGTATCTCGTTTTAACAGTTTTGTTGTTGAAAGCTTAGTTGACGGAGCCCTAGATGCGCTTGAAAGGCATGGCGAAGTCAATGAACAAGACATTACTTTGGTTCGTGTGCCGGGAGCATACGAGTTACCCATCACTGCTAAAAAACTTGCTGAACAAAACAAATATGATGCGATTATTGCTCTAGGTGCAGTTATTCGTGGTGGCACACCACACTTCGAATTTGTCGCTGGTGAGTGTAACAGTGGATTAGCTAAGGTATCTCTTGAATACGGGATCCCCATTTCTTTCGGTGTCATCACTACTGACAGTATAGAACAAGCAATTGAACGTTCAGGAACTAAAGCGGGTAATAAAGGTGCAGAAGCCGCAATTAGTGCACTAGAAATGGTGAATGTACTCGCTAATATTGAAGAGGCCAAATAGGTGAAACCTAAAGCTCGCCGTCTAGCCAGGGAACTTGCGGTACAAGCTGTTTACTCTTGGCAGATGAGCAAAAACCCTGTTGAACAAATAGAGCTTCATACCGTTACTAGTAACGATATGAAGAAAGTGGATGCTGAGTATTTTCTGGAACTATTGCGAGCAGTTGTAAAAGACTGCGCTGAACTAGATAAAAAAATTAAGCCTTACCTTGGGCGTCTTCCTGAAGAACTAGACCCAGTTGAAAAAGCTATTCTCAGGATCGCGACTTACGAACTTGTTAGTAGAATTGACGTACCTTATAAGGTTGTCATTAATGAAGCTATCGAATTGGCTAAATCTTTTGGTGCAGAAGAAAGCCATAAATTCGTAAATGGCGTGTTAGACAAGGCTATTAAGACCCTGCGTAAAGATGAGTTGTCCTAAGTATTGAAGTAAGGAATGGTCAACTTTTCTCTCACCTGATTTAAATAAAGTTAGTATTAATGAAAGAATTTAATGTAATTGAAGACTTTTTTAAAGCAAAAAGTATTCAACGTAAAGATGTGATAATTGGTATTGGCGATGATGGTGCTGTTACTCGCATTCCCCAAGGCCAAGCTTTAGTTACTACTACCGATACACTGTTAAGTGGTGTGCACTTCTTAGCTGATACACCTCCTCACGCTATTGCACAAAAAGCCATTGCGGTTAATCTAAGTGATCTAGCTGCCATGGGTGCAGAGCCTGCTTGGATAAGTTTATCTTTGAGTTTACCCACAATTGATACAGATTGGTTGGAGGCGTTTTCTAATGGTCTTCAGGAGTCTGCTATTTATTATTCTGTGCAGCTAATTGGTGGTGACACAGTTCAGGGCCCTTTATCGATAACCATAACGGCTCAAGGGTTCGTACCTTTTGAGCAAGCTTTGACCAGAAGTAAAGCCAAACCTGGTGATTCAGTATATGTTACTGGTACATTGGGTGATGCAGGTTTAGGTCTACATATTGCGCAAAAAAAACATGTGCTTGATGATCTGACACATCAAAGCTTTTTACTTAATCGTTTGAATTACCCGACTCCCAGGCTATTAGTCGGGACTAGTTTAAGGCGTATTGCCAGTTCTTGTATTGATATTTCTGATGGTCTGGTATCGGATATAAAACATATCCTTAAAGCATCTCAATGTGGTGCAACCATACATGTTGATAAATTGCCCATGTCACGAGCTTTGAAAGAATCTGTTGCATATAGTCAGGCTATTGACTACTCCTTGAGTGCAGGTGATGATTATGAGCTGTTATTCACGGTGAGCGAAGAACAAAAAGGCTATTTAGAAACAACGCTAGCCAATGCTAATGTTCATGCAACTTATATCGGGCACCTAACAGGTAATGTGGGTAAGTTGGAATTGCGCTTAGCTGATAAACCCTATGAGTATAATGCAAAAGGCTATGAACATTTTTAATGACTACAACCAAGACGAGGCATATTAATGGATAAACAAATACGTAGCCGTGTTAGTTTGCTTAATCCTGTGCACTTCTTGGCATTAGGATTTGGCAGTGGTTTAGCTGCCAAAATGCCTGGCACATTCGGTACTTTAGCTGCTCTGCCATTAGTTGTGCTGTTATCTCTTTATTCCAGTTTCAATATTTATTTGATAGTCACAATACTGAGCAGCGTCGTGGGGATTTGGATATGTGGTAAAGCTGCAGACGACATGGGTGTGCATGACGACTCGTCTATTGTTTGGGATGAATTGGCAGGTATGCTGATTACTATGCTTGCAGTTCCATTAAGCTGGCAAACATTACTCGCTGGATTTTTGTTATTCCGTTTTTTTGACATTATTAAACCTTGGCCAATCAGTTACCTAGACAAACACGTACACGGCGGATTTGGCATTATGATTGACGATGTATTGGCGGGGTTGTTTGCTTTAGTTTGTTTACATTTATGTTTAGTTTTTGGGTGGTTATAGTCTGCTAAAACAGTCTCTTTAAATACATAACTGCAATTTCTTGATAAATGTGTTGATCTAAAAATTGCTTATTATCCTTATTTCAGCCTATTGTACGTATTACCAATATTCTATTTTTGATAACTAGTTTCTAGGGTAAACGTCAGTGGTTAGGTTTTTACTGTGTCTTTACCTCAGTAGCATATCCATACACAGTTATGCTGCTGACCAAAACATTAAACGTTTCGTTTTGGTAATTGGCAATAAAAATTATGCGACAGCACCTTTAAAAAATTCCAGTAATGATGCAATCGCAGTTGCTGATAGCTTGACTGATATGGGGTTTCGATTTGAAACTTTGCAAGACCCGTCCTTAAAAGCCAAATACTTACAAGCAAAATACGATAATGAAATATTAACATTGATTGCTGAAGACAAGTTAAACGGTGCGTTAGCGCAACTTTATACTTTTTATGAGTAAATAATTTTGTGCCGTGAATTAGATTTATGTGAAGAAAATGTTTCGGGTCAATTTTTCGATTCCGATGCACAAGGGTTTGTAAACACCTACTACCCTTATATTTGTAACGTTCGTAAAGAATGGCATAACCCAGAATAATATAAAAAGTTTACTTAATTTTACAGCCCTAAACTGAGCTGCAAACTTTAGTCATCTCCTTGTGATTTAACATGTATGTCTTGCCAATGATGAAGCTTGTTAATATTGCTACTTAAAGCATATGCAGTGAGGCATGCTAGCGTTTATGGCATTTTTCAAACGAATCCCTTCTTCCAACCACCTTTTTGCAGCAGCTAAAAAAGTAGACAGAAAAAGCCGCTGGATGACAATGCCCTTTATCTAACTATTTCTTTAATTTAGCTAGGGTGAAGCTTCTCTTTTTTTAAGCCGAGTTTAACTAGGACCGCCATTATTACTTCAATGTAGTAGGTAAATCGCCAAGTTGAAGCCGCACGGGATAACAGTAAGCGTCTGCGCATGCTTAATTTTTCGATATGCTCAAGAATGTTCGAGGTCAGTATGAAATAACCTGCATTAGTTTTTTATGTCAGGATATGAATGAGCCCAAGGACTGAGTTTCCTCAAAACTGGTCTGTTTTCGTGCGCCTTTTCTCTTTGTTCTCGGCGCACTTTGTAGTGATTATCTTTTGATTGACCGTTAACTACTGATTTATTTATAAAATTCTTCAATACTACCCAAAATGCCTGCTGCATCTAAGCCCAGTTCAACATACATCTCTTGCTGTGTACCTTGCATAATAAATTCATCAGGAAGGCCTAGTTGTAATAACTTACTGTTATGTTTAGAAGATATTAAGAATTCAGCTACTGCACTGCCTGCACCACCTATAATAACGCCGTCTTCAATGCTCACAAACAAATCGTGGGTTGCTGCAAGTTGGTTAATAATGTCGGTATCTAAAGGTTTAACAAAACGCATATCAATGATGGTTGCATTGATTTTTTCTGCCGCTTCTTGGGCGTAGGGCAATAAAATGCCAAAGTTAAGAATCGCGACCTTTTCACCGGTTCTGATGGTGCGACTTTTTCCTAACTCAAGGGCAGTCATTTGTTTCTCAGGCACTACACCAGTAGCTGAACCTCTTGGATATCTAACAGCTGCTGGCTTTTGTAATTTATGTCCCGTGAATAACATTTGGCGGCATTCATTCTCATCAGCAGGCACCATGACCACCATATTGGGGATACAGCGTAAAAATGAAATATCAAAAGCGCCCTGATGAGTAGGGCCATCAGCTCCTACTAGTCCGGCACGGTCTATGGCAAATAAAACCGGTAGGTTTTGGATTGCTACATCATGAATCAGTTGGTCATAGGCACGTTGCAAGAAAGTCGAATAAATAGCCACTACCGCATTCAGCCCTTCCTTAGCCAGACCAGCAGCAAAGGTGACCGCATGTTGTTCAGCAATCGCCACATCAAAATATTGTGCAGGGAACTGTTGAGAAAACTTAACCATACCAGAACCTTCACGCATAGCTGGCGTGACGGCCATTAATTTAGAGTCTTCAGCTGCCATGTCACACAACCATTCGCCAAATATAGCTGAAAAAGTGGGGTTACTGGGTACTGATTTTGGTAACGCTTGGTCTTGTGGATTGAACTTAGGGACTGCATGAAATTTAATTGGGTCTTGTTCTGCTGATTCGTAACCTTTACCTTTTTTAGTCACTACATGCAGTATTTGAGGGCCTTTGATATTGCGCATGTTACGAAGAGTATCAACTACGCCGTTTACATCATGGCCGTCTATTGGACCAATATATTTAAAACCCAGCTCTTCAAAAATTGTTCCGGGCACTACCATGCCTTTAATATGTTCTTCAGCACGGCTGGCAAATTCTTTTATAGGGGGGACGTTGCTGAGCAACTTTTTTCCACCGTCTCGTATAGAATTAAAAAAGTTACCCGTTAACAACCTAGCTAAATGACTATTCAGTGCACCAACGTTTTCAGATATCGACATTTCGTTGTCGTTTAAGACTACTAATAAATCTTTGCTGATGTCGCCGCCATGGTTCAATGCTTCAAATGCCATTCCTGCTGTCATTGCGCCGTCACCGATTACCGCCACAACTTTACGGCCGAGTGCTTCCTTTTCAGCGGCGACAGCCATGCCTAAAGCTGCGCTAATGGAGGTAGATGAATGGCCCACTGCAAAAGTGTCATATTCGCTCTCTGGTGGCCATGGGAAGGGATGTAAACCACCTTTTTTACGGATAGTTGGCATACGCTCTCGGCGACCAGTCAAAATTTTATGTGGATAAGCTTGATGGCCTACATCCCATAACAGCCTATCAAACGGGGTGTTATAAACATAATGCAGAGCAACTGTCAGTTCAACTGTGCCTAGACCCGAGGCAAAATGGCCACTACTTTGGCTAACGCTGGTTAGCAAATATTGGCGTAACTCAACACTTAACTGTTGAAGTTTATCTTGTGATAACTCTCTTAACTGCTCTGGTGTATCAGCTTGAGCAAGGGTAGGGTAATAAGCAATATCTAGGGTCATTAAGGGGTATCAACCAATTAAATTTTATTTTATCCAGTCACACGTACATATTTATTTAGTAAGTACGGTGGATAACAAAGTCGGTAAAAGACACCAACATGTGAGTATTGTAGGGTAAAGCGCGCAAAGCTTGAAGCGCTTGTTCATGAAGTTCGTTTAGATAAACTTTCGCTTGCTCTAATCCTAACATAGCAGGGTAAGTGCTTTTGTTCTTCGCTTGGTCAGAACCTTGAGGTTTTCCAAGGACTTTAGAATCTCCTGTGACATCTAAAATATCATCCTGCACTTGAAACGCTAAACCTATCGTCTTAGCAAAATTCATTAATTGTTGCCGATTATGTGGGGTAATATCTGTTGATAAAGTTATGGCCATCTCAACACAAGCGCGAATCAATGCACCTGTTTTTTTACCATGCAATTCTTGTAATTGTTGTTGACTGATTTGTTTATTAGTTGCCGCTAAATCCATGGCTTGACCACCACACATGCCATTGTAACCAGACGCTTGACAAATAATTTTCACTAATTCAATACGTTTTACGACCAGTTCTTTTGAAAGTGGGTAATCACACAATATTTCAAATGCCATTGTTTGTAGGGCGTCACCGGCCAATATGGCGGTGGCTTCATCAAATTGAATGTGAAGAGTAGGATGTCCACGTCTTAGATTATCATCATCCATGGCGGGCAAATCATCATGGATAAGTGAATATGCATGAATAGCTTCTATTGCTGCGGCAGGGCCATCAAGATTTTTTTCTTTGACTGAAAGCATGCTGCCTACGGCATAAACTAAAAAAGGGCGCATTCTTTTGCCACCTATCAATAGTGCGTAATTCATGGCTTGTTTAAGCATTTCTGAATCTTCAGGCAAAGCATCAATGGTTTGGCTAAGGGTTTGATTAACTTTATCGCGACAATGCTGTTGAAAAGTGGTTAGGTTCATTAATTATCAGGTTCAAATACATCTAAAGTTTGCTGACCATTTTGACTGGTTAAAACTTGTACCTTTTGTTCAGCGTCTTTTAATTTTTGTTGACTATGTCTGGCTAATTGAATGCCACGTTCGAAGCTTTGCAACGCATCTTCTAAAGGCAAGTCACCATGCTCCATTTTAGTAACCAATGTTTCTAGTTCCTGCATCGATTGCTCAAAGGTAAGTGATTCTGTTTTTTTTCGAGCTGTCATATTACTCTTCGCTGATATCTGATTTGAAAGCACCTTACCTGAGCAAAAAAATGGGGTCAAATACTTTTAAGATGCGGACATAATTAACAACTTCTACGTCCGTTATATGAAAAAAGTTTGTCCTTTAATTAATAACCTTAATGGTTACTGTAGAATTATTTAGGATTGTCGATAAAATAGCGAAATGATAAATTATTATATTCAGTTTTTATTACCTTATTAGTATCGAATATCGATATCAACATTCGCTGTTAATTTTTTTTAGTTAGTAAACCTTATATTTATTGGGAGCACAATGTGGATTTAGCAACCATAATCGGTATTCTTGGCGCTATCGGATTTGTTCTTATGGCGATGATCCAAGGCGGTGAGCTTGGCACGTTTGTTAATGGACCATCAATTTTGATTGTATTTTGTGGAAGCTTATTTGTAGTCTTATCCCAGTATACTTTTGGACAGTTTTTTGGGGCAGGCAAGATCGCTGGCAAAGCATTTATGTTTAAAATTGAGACCCCTGAGTCACAAATAGAAAAGATTGTCGAAATGGCTGATGCCGCACGAAAAGGTGGTTTTTTAGCTTTGGAAGAGGCAGTAATCGAAAACGCTTTTATGCAAAAGGGTGTTGATATGTTGGTTGATGGCCATGATGTGGAAGTGGTTCGGGCAACACTTGGCAAAGATATTTCGATGACCACTGAGCGGCATGAATTTGGAAAAACTATTTTCAAAGGATTAGGAGATGTTGCTCCAGCTATGGGCATGATAGGAACTTTAGTTGGTTTGGTTGCTATGTTATCAAATATGGATGACCCAAAATCAATCGGCCCGGCTATGGCCGTAGCATTACTAACTACACTTTACGGGGCCATGCTAGCTAACCTAGTGTGTTTACCTATATCTGTTAAATTGGGCCATCGTGCAGAAGAGGAAAAACTAAATCAAAGTTTAGTTTTAGACGGCATAATAGGTATTGCCGATGGACAAAATCCAAGAGTTATTGAAGGTATACTCAAAAACTATTTAGCCGCTAGTAAACGTGACACACCAGAAGACGCAGAATAATAGATGGAAAATGAATGCCGTAAGTGTCCACCTGAAGGACTACCTGCTTGGATGGGTACTTTTGCTGATTTAATGTCGCTATTGATGTGTTTTTTTGTTTTGCTGTTATCTTTTTCTGAGATGGATGTACTTAAATTTAAACAAATCGCAGGTTCTATGAAGTTTGCTTTTGGTGTTCAAAATAAAATTGAGGTCAAAGATATTCCTAAAGGTACCAGTGTTATCGCTATGGAGTTTAGACCTGGCCGCCCGGAGCCAACGCCTATTGAAACGATTCAACAACAAACTATCGACATGACCCAGGAAATGTTGGAGTTTCAAGCGGGTAATGAAGACTCAGCTGGTGGTCGCCAGAAACAACCCGGTGAGCAGCGAGGTGGAGCAGCACAACAAACAGCGACTGACCAACAGTCAAAAAGTACCAGCAAAAGTGCTAGTCAAGAGGAAGTGGCTGAACTTACTCGAAAAGTTGCTCAGCAGCTTGAAAAGCAAATTGTTGACGGGGCTATTGAGATGGAATCCTTAGGCCAACAATTTACCATTCGCATTCGAGAAAACGGTTCGTTTTCAGCAGGCTCAGCGTTTCTACAACCACAATTTGTGCCTATTTTACGTAAAATTGGTGCGTTGTTAGCAGACATTCCAGGTCAAATTGAAGTCACTGGGCACAGCGATAGCCAGCAAATTTCGAATGAACTATATCGTTCTAACTGGGACTTATCATCACAACGCGCCGTAGCTGTGGCCGAGGCACTCATAATGGCAGATGGTTTTGATGAAAGTCGAATGTCTGTGGTGGGTAAAGCTGATACTGCGCCGTTAGATAAGGACGATGAAGTGAAAAGCCGCAGCCGTAATCGTCGAGTTGAGATTTCCATTAATCAGGGGCAGCCTAAGTTTTCGGATCCAATATCTGTTTTGGAATAACCATAGTTGTATCTGTATTGTGTGGTGCTTTCGCTTGAAGCATTGATGATATACGGGCTCATGCGGCGAACTTAATAAAGTAGAAATAGTTACTCCAGTCCATATAAATTACTTCTCTTCGCCTCGCCTTATAATTATTCTATGAACGTTTGTATTTGAAGTATAAAGTTGATGTTACGAAACCTTTGATTGGATTTTGTACCAGAGTAGAAGAGCACTATTAGTTTCTAGGATAGATTAACTTTATGCATTAATTATTTTGAGTCCTGCAATATACCAACCCCCCCTTTCT
>NZ_CAJXPA010000057.1 GCF_913058035.1 uncultured Paraglaciecola sp.
GTCTTGCGACAAGCGTTGGAATACCATGTAAAAAAATCGCAACTGACTCATGACGACGAGCTTCAGTTCATATATGAGCGCCTGACCAATTTAAATGAAAAAGTAGAAATTTTTAAGAATAAAATTAAAAGTAATCGAGAAAAAAAGAAGAGATAAATCATTCAGAATAATTCATCTCTTCTCGTCGATAAAATTCAGGTATTACGCGAACTGTCTTAACCATATTGTCTTTCATCTCTAATACTTCGATTGGATAACCGGCGATACGTAGACTAATATTTGCTTCTGGAATATCTTCTAAATATTCTAAGATTAACCCATTTAAGGTTTTAGGACCTTCTGTAGGAAATTGCCATTCCAATTCTTTGTTAAGCTCTCGAATATTGGCACTTCCATCTATCAATACGCTACCATCTTGTTGCAAATTAGCTTCTTTACTATGGTCAGGTAAAATACTGGTAGTAAAGTCACCAATAATTTCTTCTAATATATCTTCTAAGGTAACTAAGCCTTGTATGTCGCCATACTCATCAACCACCAAGCCAATTCGTTCTTTAGCAGCTTGGAACTTATACATCAAAGTATGTAAAGGTGTAGATTCGGGCGTAAAGTAAATTTTTCGCACTGCACGCAAGAGGCTTGCTTTGTTAAACTGATCTTTCGACAATAACCTTAGAGCATCACGGACATGAACAAACCCCACAGCATCATCAATACTCCCTCGATATAAGAGCACTCTCGTGTGTTGTGCATTGACCAATTGTTTTTGTATATCTTTCCATTCGTCGTTGATATCAATAGCCATAATGTCACTGCGAGGCACCATAATATCTTCTGCGGAGACTTTTCCTAAATCTAAGATTGCAACCAACATATCTTGATGTTTTTTGGGTATCATATTCCCTGCTTCATACACCACAGTTCGAAGCTCTTCCTGACTTAGGGGGTCGTCATCCGCATTTCTAGGATTGATTTTAAATAGAGCAAGTATTCCGTTTGTGATCCAATTCAATGCAACTACAATTGGCATAAATATAAATAACAATGGACTTAATATGACAGAACTAGGAAAAGATATTTTTTCTGGATATAGAGCGGCCAGTGTTTTAGGCGTTACTTCTGCGAATATTAATAGAATAATGGTTAGAGCTACTCCTGCGATCGCTACGCCTAAGTCTCCAAACATCCTCACACATATTTGTGCAGCAATAATGGATGCAAATACATTCACTAAATTATTGCCGATAAGGATTAATCCGATGAGTCGATCGGGACGTTGCAATAGTTTCTGAACTCTTAGTGCCCCTGCGTGCCCCTCATTTTCAAGATGTTTAAGACGATACCGATTAATTGACATCAAACCAGTCTCTGAACTTGAAAAGTATGCAGAAAGAAAAATTAAAACACCTAGAATTATAAATAAACTACTGGTGGAGATGTCTTCCAACTAGAGAGATCCTATACAATTTTTGAATGAGCACTTTAAGGGCAATTTAACAGCTATTCAAGCGTTAAGTAAGAATTCTCTAACAAATCGACTGCCAAAATACGCCAGAGTAAGTAATATACCGCCAACAATAGTTGACCACACCACATGTCTCCCACGCCATCCAAACACAGAGTGCCCCAACAAGATAACAGTATATAGTCCCCATGCTAGCAGTGACAAGATAGTTTTGTGGGCTTGTCCTTTAACAAACATATTATCTAAAAACATGAATCCACTAACCAAAGATAATGTTAATAAAATAGTACCTACCAACAACAATTTAAATAGAATATTTTCTACTGCCATTAAAGGTGGTAATGAAGAGTGCAGGAGTGAGGCGTTTTTCTCTTTAAGGCGGAAATTTATATATGATAATTGCACTGCATACAATGAAGCTATAGCCAAAACTGAATATGCAAATAATGCCAAACTGATATGGATTAGTAAATTTGGATTAATGTTGATTTGTACAACATGGGCACTGGGTATCAATCCGCTTAAAAGAACAATCAAACCTGTGAAACTGTAAACCACGGGCAGTAAGATAGTATTGGGTAATTTAAATGATGCAAACAGCATAGTGACACTAATTAACCAACCCACCAACGAAGCCACATTTAACATACTCATGTTCTGACCTTGAGCAGGTTCAATAAGTATTCCGCTTCTCAAAATAGCGAGATGTAGACCCATTGCAACCAAAACACTCATAATGGCTGTGAGCTTATTAGGCCCTTTTTCTTGAAACATACCAGTAACAATGATGCCTGACGACAATATATAAAAAATAAAACATATGGCATCCATCAACATGACAGATTTCTTAAGATAATATTGGTTAAGAGAGTAATAAACATTTTGCTTACTAATTTTCCATAAACTAAAGCGATAATATAATACCCATAAAAATAACACTAATTCTCAGCACATTACATAGCTCAAGTCAGTTTTAAGCATTAACTAACAAAATCTCTAAGTAGATATGTGCTTGAGTATTTTTATCTGTTAGCTTCTTGTATATAATAAAGTCATTGAAAATTGTTGGTAGCGTAATACATGTTTGAAAATCTTTCCGAACGCCTAGGCAAAACCCTTAAAAATATCAGTGGTAAAGGGCGACTTACTGAAGACAATATCAAAGATACCTTACGTGAAGTCCGTATGGCATTGTTAGAAGCTGATGTTGCCTTGCCTGTCGTAAGAGATTTTATCGGCCAAGTAAAAGAACGTGCGGTAGGCACCGAAGTAAGCAAAAGCCTTAACCCTGGCCAAGTCTTCATCAAAATTGTTCAATCAGAGCTTGAGTCAGTAATGGGGCAGGTGAACGAGTCATTGAATTTAGCGGCTCAGCCTCCCGCAATTGTGTTAATGGCTGGCCTACAAGGAGCAGGTAAAACAACTACTGTAGGTAAGTTGGCTGCGTTATTAAAGCAGCGTGAAAAGAAAAAAGTATTAGTGGTAAGCGTCGATGTATATCGTCCAGCAGCCATTAAACAACTAGAAACGTTAGCCACGGAAGTAGGAGTAGAATTTTTTCCATCGTCAGAAGACCAAAAGCCTATCGATATTGCTAATGCAGCAATAGATTTTGCCCGGAAACACTTTTTTGATGTGCTACTTATGGATACGGCGGGTCGTTTGCATGTTGATGGCCAGATGATGGGTGAAATACAAGCTTTACATAAAGCTATCAATCCAATTGAAACATTGTTCGTTGTAGACGCCATGACTGGCCAAGATGCCGCCAATACAGCGAAAGCTTTCAATGACGCATTACCTTTAACTGGCGTGGTTTTGACCAAAGCTGACGGTGATGCGCGAGGTGGTGCTGCATTATCAGTTAGACATATCACAGGTAAACCCATCAAATTTATTGGTATGGGTGAAAAACTCGACGCATTAGAAGCTTTCCATCCAGAACGTATCGCATCACGTATATTGGGTATGGGTGATGTGCTCAGCTTAATTGAAGAAGTTGAACGGAAAGTTGATAAAGATAAAGCCCAAAAACTGGCCAAAAAAGTACAAAAAGGCAAAGGCTTTGATTTACAGGATTTTAAAGAGCAATTAGAGCAAATGCGTAACATGGGTGGCATGATGTCAATGATGGATAAAATGCCAGGCATGGGCAATATGACTGCACAAATTAAAGATAAAGCGAACGATAAATCTTTTGTACAAATGGAATCAATTATAAATTCTATGACACCAGGAGAACGTACCCGGCCAGACGTCATTAGAGGCGGACGTAAACGTCGCATTGCAGCAGGTTCAGGTACCCAAATACAAGATGTGAATAGGTTGCTAAAACAATTTACTCAGATGCAAAAAATGATGAAAAAGATGTCAGGTGGTGGTATGAAAAAAATGATGCACAACATGAAAGGTATGATGCCTCCAGGTGGTGCAGGAGGCATGCTTCCTCCACGTTAGAAATTAATTATTTTATTTATTCCGCTAAAATTATAATAATTGTGGTTAACTTATTTTAACAGCTGACCCTTGTGAAAATATTACTTAATAGGTTTTTGAATTGTCGATTAACATTGTCAACCAGCGCTACCATAGGCTCATTAACGTTATTCTTGCCCTAGTACTGGTTTTAGGAATCACAGTTAGTGGCGTGGTTTATTACAAGGGTGATTTCATTGCAAATAGAACTATTAAGCTCATCGAGCAAGAAGTACCGGCCTACGATCTGCTACGAAAGTTAAATAATGGATTAATAGAACAAGAGCGCTTGTTGTACGAATTTTATGCTAATCAACAACCAAATAGCTTTGAGCGAGGCTTCACTCAAAGCAATCAACAATCTCAAGATGCTTTGAACATTTTATTAGTTCAATTTGGTGACATCTTTCCCCTACAGCTTACTCGGACAAGTCTGCAAGAGTTGGACATCCTTGCCGATGATTTTGTGCAAAATATTAATGCTTCTGAAACCAATTGGGTTTTGGCTCATCGGCAATTAGTTATTATTGGCGATGTACGACTTTCTATTAATCCACAAATACAGCAATTAAGTAATCTCACAGAAAATAGCGTTACAAAATCTAAAAGTGATATTTTAAGTGGTATCGATCTGGTTTGTATTTTTGTTTTGGTATATGGCTTAGCTACCTTGATATTGGCTTATATGGTGGCAAAGGTAATGAAAGCTTACCTATCAACTGCAGTCAATAATCAACGACTTTCTCTCTTTTCAACACGTAATCCCAATCCTGTTATTAGTTTAGATAACAAAAATATTGTGACTTATTATAATCCAGCGACTGAAAACTTGCTCAAAAAACTAGCATTAAGTACGGGTAAGGCTGAGTTGTTGTTAGCTAAAGACATTGAAGTATATCAAAAACAAATTTTGGATGAAGGTCAAGCAGACTCAAAACAATTTGAATATCAAATTGCACAATTATATTTTCAATGTAATCTGCATTGGTTAGAAGATCAGCGCCAATGGGATATGCACTTAACTGATATCACTAAGCGTAAAAAAATTGAACAAGAACTACAATATAAAGTCAGCCATCATCCACAAACAGGCTTACTTAATCATTATGAATTAGAAAAAACTGTCACACGTTTTTGCCAAACAGAACATAAATTTACTTTAGGGTTAATTGAAATTCGCTCGTTTAGTCAATTGATTGCGGGGCAAGGAGTAACAGTGGCATCGACCGTGGTTAAAGAGGTCGCTAGCTCTTTAGATAACATATTATCAAACATAGACGAAGCTGGTTGTCGCATTTTTCATTTAGGCGAGAAAAGTTTTGCCTTAATCTGCACCAGTGACTTGAGCAATGCAAAAATAGATAGTTTGGTAGAGCAAATAGATCTAAGAATAAGTTCTACGATTTTTCATTGTCAATATAAAGTGCATCTTGATTTTGGTTTTGCTAACTATCCTGAACATGGAAATGACTATACTCAATTACACAAAAATTCGCTTGCGGCATTAGATAAGTCAGCCAGTAGCGGTGATAAACGTCATGTGTTATTTAATCTTCAATTAGGCGAGAAATTGTATTACGAGCAACAATTGATTGAAGATATGCGCTTTGCGATTGAAACGACCCAATTCGAGTTATATTTCCAGCCACAGATGGCGCTTTTTAGTCGAAAAGTCATCGGTGCTGAAGTACTTATTCGCTGGCAAAGAAACGGACAGTGGATCTCTCCCAGTGAGTTTATACCATTGGCTGAACGTGCAGGACTTATCGATTCACTAGGCGATTGGATTTTGTATACAGCATGTCAGAAAGCTCAAAACCTTGTAAGTTTAGGGTGGAATGACTTAGTCATAGCCGTCAATATTTCACCATTGCAATTTGGTCATAAAGACTTTCTGAGTAAAGTTACCAAGGTATTAAAAGACACTGGATTGGAAGCTAAAAACTTAGAGTTGGAGGTAACTGAAGGGGTCATTATCTTCAATGAAGAAGAGGCTATTGAAACGTTAGCGCAACTAAAAAAATTGGGTGTACACTTGGCCATTGATGATTTTGGTACAGGTTATTCTTCCCTCAGTTATCTTCGAAAATTCGATATTGATAAACTAAAAATAGATCAATCCTTCATCCAAGATATTCAACATCAAACAGCTGATCAGTCGATCGTTCGCACTATTATCGAATTAGGACGTAACTTGGAATTAAAAGTGATAGCAGAGGGTGTCGAAGGCAATGAGCAGCAGGACATCCTTGCTTCTATGGGCTGCGACGAAATACAGGGTTTTTACTTTAGCCATCCACTACCAGAAGAACAGTTTATTGATTTTTTGCAAAAATCTAAGTCGATAGAGATATCTGGACTTAATGAGAGCTGAGCAAACTCAACGGGGACTTTTTAGTTTAAACTAATCAGCCGTAGAGAATTTTAGACATTGAAAATTGATATAGCGTGTTGCTATAAACACAAATGTCAGTGATATCACTAGGAGGATTTTGGGCACCGCTCTATGATTAGTGGATAACCAATATTCACCTTTGATAGAAACAATTCGGTGCCGTATGTGTTCATAAATGATTAACTGGCATCTCTAGCGACTCTCCACCTACTTGTTCGTTAATATCCATAGAGTAAACAAGGTAGTTAAGGTTAAAATTTTGGGGCAATGGGCGAGCAGTCTTGGAACCAAGCTAAGCCTTTGGAGCCCTTATTTGAAAACATTGTCACGCAATATAGCGCTTTCCAAACATTCCCCTAGATAGTTCCAGTGAGCATTTGCATTTTCATACAATGCACAATCTCGTTAAAAGCTGGCACACTCAACCTTTTAGAAAACCAAGGTATAACTTCAATAGCTGATCTCGATAAAAATGCCACTTCATACTCATATTTCGGATTTAAACCTTTGGATCTAAACAATAGTGTCCAAGTATTATGCTTCGTATGTTATACATTGGCACAGTTGAAAGAAATTTCTATTACGAAGCGCCACTGTTGCTGGAATGTAAAACTCAAGTCAGTCATATTTATTATATCGCTCCTGATTACTTTTTTCCGGTGACTGTTTACTCGTTTATTGCTTAGAGGGCATAAACGAATAAGAATACTGATAATCTAAATAGGGAATAACATAATCAGATAATGGTTTGGCACCCCAAGTATTCGTACCACCTACACCACGTTGCATATAATCTATGTTGACGTAAATTTTTTGCTTGTTGGGCAGTTCATGAGGGTGAAGATTTTTTGCTTTTACTTGTGCAGCTGTGGCGTGATAATCGGCTGTATCATAATACTGTGCTCCAAAACCAATCAGTGGGGCACCTTTAAAGGTGATGCCTTTACCATCTTTATTGAAGAACGACACATGGCGCACATCAGTGCGATAACCATTCTCTTGTGGTCGTACATAAGCAACAAATAAATCTGCCACATTACTTTGATATTGACCAACATGTGCAGATGTATTTCTGTCACTATAGTTTTCGTGAGGGCCACGGCCATACCAGCTAACGTTTGAGTACTGCTTG
Source organism: uncultured Paraglaciecola sp. (assembly GCF_913058035.1). Lineage (GTDB taxonomy): Bacteria > Pseudomonadota > Gammaproteobacteria > Enterobacterales > Alteromonadaceae > Paraglaciecola. The sequence continues at coordinate 7,468 of NZ_CAJXPA010000057.1, forward strand.
TCTAGCTCGAATAATGTGCCCAAGCGTGGGATCTCAGATTGTTTTTTATGTGGTGCGGCATAGAAATATACATCAACGTTTACTTCACCGTTGCCAAAAATATGATAAGTGGTGAAGTAACGACTTCCTATTGAATTAATATAATGTTCAACTTTAATCTTTGCCTGATATTTTGACTCTTTTGTTAGTTTCATCGACACTAACGAAGTGTCTTTTCCAGCTTTTTGCCAAGGGCTAATCTTGTCACCATAATCTTTGATAGGTAGATCGTTATCGGTTGGGGCACGCCAAAAATCTGGCCTTGGCGATGCCTTTAATAGTTCGTTACCAAAATATACCATTGAGCTAATTAGACCTGTTGTTTTATCGATACTTAAACTAAATTCTCTACCTTTAAAATGATACGCCTGTTTTTTATCGCTGATTGATAGTTGAATTTTAGGCTGCTCTTTTGGGGCTATCGATACCTCAGTCAAAGCTAGCTGTGACCATGCAATGACGTGCCCTTTAGGGATCACACCATTGGTTTTATTAGCTGTTACTTGTACATTTAGAAAATATTCATCACCAGATTGAAGCTGTATTCCATAATCCAATTGCATATGTTGTTTTTGCTGCGCTTCAGCACTTAGAGGTAAACCTTGTCCTTGCGCCACTTGTTTTCCCTCAGCCAATAGCTGCCAGCTCAAACTGTACCCCTGTAAACTAACAAAATAATGTTTGTTAAAGATCGTGAGTGCACCTGACTCTATATCATCGCTGCTAAAGCCAACGTTTTGCTGTACGTTTTTTACCTCCCACAAATAAGGGTAGGGTGTGCGATCAGCAAATACCAAACCGTTAGCTGAAAAGCTCAAAGATGAAACGGTGGCATCTGGCTCTAAATCACCGCCATACCCCCAATAAGGTGTACCATCGAGCGTTTTCATCGCAAATGTCTGGTCAACCCAATCCCAAATAAATCCACCTTGCAAAGAAGGGTATTTTTCAAAACTATCCCAGTATTCTTTAAAATTTCCAAGAGAGTTGCCCATGGCATGTTCGTATTCGATCAATATAACCGGACGAGTTATATCAAGTTTGCGCTTGGCATAACGCTCTATATCACTTATTGGCGCATACATCTGTCCATAGACATCCGTGTGACGGCGCATTTGTGCTTGTTCAGAAATAACAGGACTGTTAGGTTCTTGTTGTTTTAACCAATCATAGGTGGCCTCTAAGTTAGGGCCATCACCAGATTCGTTACCCAGTGAGCGCATCACTACAGACGGATTATTTTTAGTGGCGTGGTACATGTTACTTACACGATCAATGTAGGCTGCGGCCCACTCTGGTTTGTTGACTAAGTGTGTATCTGGATCATATGGGCCTTGATTGGCAGCGCCGACGCCATGAGACTCGGTATTGGCCTCATCCATTACATACAATCCGTACAAATCGGCTAGATAATACATATACGGATCGTTAGGGTAGTGAGCCATTCGCACTGCGTTGATGTTGAATTGTTTCATTAACTGTACATCTTTGAGCATCAGTTCACGCGTCACCACATGGGCCGTGACTGGGTCATGCTCATGGCGGTTGACGCCTTTAAATAAAACAGGTTGTCCATTAATTAATATATTGCCATTTTTAAGCTCTGTTGAGCGAAAGCCTATGTTATGGCCAATATGCTCGATGGCTTTGCCTTGGGTATCTAATAAGGTGAGTTTTAAATCATATAAGTTAGGAGTTTCAGCACTCCATAGATCGGGAGAGTCAATGCTGGTGGTATAATTAACCACTGCACTCTTGTCTTTTGATAGTTTTTTAATATCTAAGTTTTCTTCGAACAGTGTTTTTTGTTGGTGATCAAACAGCTGCACTTTTAACTGATATCCACTGACTGTTTTGTCTTGCTTATTGTCAATTACAACACTGAGCTGTAATTCACCTTTGCTGTAATTATCTGTAAGGGTAGTGTACGCATGAAAGTCTTTTATATGTACTTTGGGAGTAGCAAATAAATAAACATCACGCTCAATACCGCTGACTCGCCACATATCCTGACATTCGAAATAAGAGCCATCAGAATAACGATATACCTGCAAAGCCAATTGGTTTTCACCTGCTTGCAAATAAGCGCTGATATCAAACTCGGCTGCCGTTTTTGAGTCTTGTGAATAACCCACTTCTTGACCATTTATCCATAAATAAAAAGCTGACTTAACTGCACCAAAGTGCACAAATACTTGTTTTTTAGTCCATTCAGCTGGCAAGGTAAACGTTTTTAGATAACTGCCAACTGGATTGTAATGAACCGGCATTTCGGGTGGGACTGCATTGGCTTTAAAACATTGGTGGGAATGATAAAAAGGTGTGCCGTAACCATTTACTTCCCAGTTGGCGGGAACTGCAATCTGGCCCCACTGGCTATGGTCAAAATTAGTTTGGTAAAAGTCATCGGGTTTTTTCTTTACAGAATTGACCCAGTTAAACTTCCACTGACCATTAAGTAATATATGGTTGGGCTGATCCCAAGGTGTTTTAGAAAATGCTGCATCAGCATTGTCATAGCTATAGAAAAAACTTCGAGCTGGCTCCTTATTTATTCTAAACACTTCTGGATTTTGCCAATTCAAGGACTGCGTTGGAACGGCGAGGACAAACATACTTGTCGTGAAAGCCAACCAAACACTGATATATTTTATCATTTTTATCCTTATAACTAACATGCGAACCAAACAGGAGTGAACAAAACACAATGCTTTATCAAGTATGACATTTAATTGAAACACTCCTAATTCAAGTTTTATTAATGTTCTTTATTACCGTATTGTCGGTAATATCTTACCACCAAGTGGCATATAACGCGGCAAGGATGACAACTATTCCTATGCCAAGAATATTAAAGGAGCCTGAGGTATCAAAGTTCACTTTGTCTAACGAAACAACACCTGTGCCTCCAGCAACATAGCTTTTGCGGGTTGCGAGGGATGCCAATACTGCTAACGCTATGCAGGCTAAAAACACTACACCCACTCGGTCCATAAAGGGTAAATTAGGTAAGGTAACTTTAAACAGAATGGATAGCGCGGCTGAGCCTACAGCTGCTGTAATTGCGCCTACTGAATTCATCGTTTTCCAAAACATACCCAATAAAAAGATAACGACTATTCCGGGAGTAAAGAAACCCGTAAATTCTTGTATATATTGAAACGCTTGTTCAAATTGTCCTAGTAATGGTCTTGCGCATATCATCGCAATAATTAGCGCAACAATGCTCACTATACGACCTACTTTGACATAGTGACTTTGGCTTTTATCTTTTTTGAAATGAGAGTAAATATCCATAGTAAAGATAGTTGATATACTATTGCACATAGATGCTAATGAAGAGACTATCGCGGCAAATAATGCGGCAAATACTAACCCCTTTAATCCAACAGGCATTAAGTTCATTAAACTTGGATAAGCTTGATCTGCTCGGTCTAAATCAGTAAATAATACAGACGCGGCTATGCCTGGAACAACTACAAAAAAGGGAACTAAAATTTTTAAATAGGCCGCAAATGCAATACCTTTCTGCGCTTCGGCCAAGTCTTTAGCCGCTAATGCGCGTTGAATAATGTATTGGTTAAAACCCCAATAAGAAATATTCATTACCCACATACCACCAATTAACACTGACAAACCAGGTAGGCTGATATAGTGCGGGCTATCAGCAGCAAATATCATGTCAAATTTTTCGGGTGCTAGCTCCGTCAATATGGAGAACCCTGCAAAAACACCCATGCCATCTGATACTAAATCCAAGCTAATATAGGTTAGGACCAACCCGCCAAATACTAATAACACAACTTGGATTATGTCGGTGTAAGCAACGGCTTTTAAACCACCATATGATGAATAGGCAATAGAAAACAAACCAAGAAATATCATACCGTAAGCTAAATCAACACCAGTGATCGTGGTAATGGCTAAACCACCCAACCATAAAACCGCGGTCAAATTAACAAATATATACACAGCCAACCAGAAAACTGCCATGATTGTCTTTACTCGTCCATCAAAACGTTGCTGCAAATACTGAGGCATCGTATAAATTTCATTTTTGAGGAAAATAGGTAAAAAGTACTTACCTACTATTATCAAAGTGATTGCCGCCATCCACTCGTATGACGCAATGCCTAAACCGAGTATGTAACCTGAACCTGACATACCAATGATTTGCTCAGCTGAGATATTCGCAGCAATAAGTGATGCACCTATGGCCCACCAAGGGAGTGATTTACTGGCTAAAAAGTAATCCTTGGTATCTCTTTCGTGATTTTTTTCTGCTCGGGAGATATATAAGGCTAGGGCTAAAAGCCCTATTACATAAACCACAAAAATGGCTATATCGAGACTTGCTAAATTCATTGGAGATCCTAAATTATTGTTATTGTTAACTTAATGTTATTAGCCTATCCGCTTTAGGTACAGATTGCAGTAAATAGCTTTAGAGGTCGGCACTTTTAGCACACGTAAGCTAAACCTTTTTGATTAAGGTAAGTTGAGTCATACTTTTTATGATGTTCAATGATTTTTTTCAAAATGGGGTGGTAAGATTTTTTCCAATTAAGTTTTAAGCCATATCCACTAGTAAACCACCACACTAAGCTTTTTTAATCCGTAACACAGTGAACTTGGATACCTGTGATATTGAGTTTATTTATATAAGTTTATCGATCAATATTGAACAGATTAGGTTTTCATCTTTAATTAATTATCAGCCTTATGTATAAAGTACCTTGGAAAGTGCCTTTGTCAGATTTGAGCGGTATAACAGATAAAGAGTATTCAGTAATAGCGTATATTTCATAGCATGACCCTTACTATGAAATATACGAAGGTGAAAGGGAATAGAGCATGTCACTGTCGTAATATCGACTTATCGCTTCTTAATAATATGGTTATCTGAATTGAATATCGAAATAGTAACAGTTGCTAACAGTACTCTGAAAAATCGGGAGGTAGCCACTACTTATCATATATTGTCGCCCCATGTTTAATCAGACGTGTTGGCAAAGCAAAATCGGATAAGGCATAAGACAACACTAAACAAAGTGTTTGTGAAGCAGATCTTGCATTGGCCGCGAGCTTCGGTTGCAAAAGGTCTATGATAGGAAAAATAAAGTTAATCTACTATTTATCGAAGAAGGACATTTTCAATGTTGATTGTTCAACAAGTCAGTAAAAGTTTTGGTTCATTTCAAGCATTAGATAAGGTTTCCTTTGAAATGAAAAAAGGCGATATTGTTGGGCTACTAGGTAAAAATGCTGCTGGGAAAACCACCTTGATGCGTATTTTGACTTCTTTTATTTCAGCATCATCTGGCACGGTACACATAGATGGTGATGATATCGCTAAACACTCATTGACCATTCGGCAAAAAATTGGCTATTTACCTGAGAAACCCCCGCTGTATGGTGATATGACAGTGCAGTATTATCTAAAATTTGCAGCTGAAATTAAAGGTGTACCTAAAAACAATCGATTATCTCAACTGGCTAAAGTACTCGAGGAGTGTGACCTAGAGCAGGTTAAACAAAAAACCATTGCCACTTTATCCAAAGGATACAAACAACGAGTTGGCATCGCCCAGGCGATTATTCACGAACCTAAACTGCTCATTTTAGATGAACCCACGAGTGGCCTTGACCCTATGCAAATTCAACAAGTGTTGACCTTGATCAAAAATCAACGAGACCAAAGAACGGTCTTGCTAAGTACTCACAACTTGACTGAAATTGAACAAGTAGCTCAGCGGGTACTCATGATCAAGTCGGGGCGAATATTGCTTGATGACCCTTTAGAAGAGTTACTGAAAAACAAAGATGTTAATCAATTACGACCTTTAACCTTAGAACAGGTTTTTATTAATCACCATCAAGTCCACAGATCAAAACATGAAGGGGGGCAAATGTCAGATGAATAAAGTTTTCGCATTAATAAAAAAGGAATTACACAGCTTTTTTAGCTCACCAGTTGCTTATATAATTTTAATTGTGATGCTGTCATTATTTAATACATTCTTTTTTCTAATTATCGATCAAAATCGTGAAGTGTCTTTGCGAGATGTTTTTCAACTAATGGAATTTATGTTGGTGTTTTTTATTCCGCTATTAACTATGCGCTTATTTTCTGAAGAAAAATCAAACGGCACTATGGAATTTTTGCTCACTGCTCCCTTAACTCACACCATCATTGTGTTGGGTAAATATTTCAGTATGCTTATTTTCTTTACACTTTTAATTGGCCTGACGCTTAGTTACTACTTTATTGTGGAATATTTCGGTGACCCAGATCCCTCCAGTATCTTATCGGGATATCTAGGGATTTGGTTGGAAGGTGCTTTTTTCATTGCTGTTGGTTTATTAGTTTCTTCTTGGACGTCGAATCAAATAATTGCCGCTATGGTGTCTTACCTGATTTTGTTTTCACTCTACTTTGCTGCTAGTTTTACTCAATACGTTAGTGGACCTGCTGAGTACTTTCTTATCCAGTTGAGTACTCATACACATTTAGAAAACTTCGCTATAGGCATCATTACCCCCAGTGACGTGGTTTACTATTTAGCAGGTATTTTACTGTGTTTAGTTCTCACACGGCTGAGTATCGACAATAGGTTGTGGCATTAATGAATAAACGTAATCTTTTACCGTTGTTCTGCGTTTTTGGACTTTTATGTCTTATTCTTGGATTATCGCTTGTTTATATCAAACAACAATTCAGTTACTTGGCAATGACACTTGCCGCCATTGGTGGCATTGTATTTGTTGTACAAATCAGCTTGATTAACAGACATAGTTCTAATCAAGACAATTCGAGTAGATGGGTATCGCCTTTTAGCTTTAAACGATGGAAAAAGCTATCTATGGTTATTTGTATCGTCACAGGCAGCATGGCGTTTATTGGAGTCAGTCATTACTTAGCCAATAACTCGAACTTAAGATGGGATGTAACGCAAGATAAACAACATACATTATCTAACAATACCAAAGAGTATGTCAGCACATTGGCCAAGGAGGTGCAGTTAACTGCTTTTCATGTAGGCATGCCACCCAAGTATCTACTTGACCTATTCAAAGAATATGAAAGAGTGTCTAAGGCTGTCATTAAAACTGAAATTATCGATCCTATTGAACAGATTGCCTACGCCGCAAAATTCGGTAATGCGATTAATGCGGATGAGCGAAAAGTGATTGTTCAATCTGGGAACAACCGTAAAGATGTCGATTTTACTCAGAGTGTGTTGTCTGAAGATAAATTAACCAATGCAATAGCCAGTGTTAGTCGCGCTCCAAGGACAGCGTATTTTCTGACTGGGCATGGTGAGTATTCGAGTTCAAATGTGGAATTTACTGGTTTATCGAAATTCAAACAACTGTTATCTGATAACAACATTACTAGCAAAATATTAATGTTAGGAATTAGTCAGTCTATTCCTGTTGATTGTGACGTATTGATTATTGCTGGTCCAAAAACACAGTTAAGCCTAAATGAAGAAACAGTTATTAGCGATTATTTAACCAGAGGGGGCGATGCATTATTTTTAATTGAACACACCTTGGTTACCACCCCAGACAACCCATTAAATGCAGAACAACTTCAAAAAAATCCAAGTTTAAACACTATTCTTAATCAATGGGGGCTTGATGTTCAGTCTGACATTGTGGTCGATCTTACCAATCATATCGGTGACGATGTCGGCAGCCCTGCAACAAAAAACTATCAACGTCACAAAGCATTAACTGAAGGTTTGGATTATACATTTTATGTTCGTCCACGATCTATTCATGTTTTACCCCAGCGCCGTGCAAGCATCAAACATGCTGTGATTGTTTCTACGGCATCAACAGAAAATAGTTGGGCAGAAACCAATCGAACTTTAGATATTCAATTTGATCCAAGTACCGACACTGCGGGGCCGATTCCGTTTGCTTACGTAGTGATAGAAGAAAAAAATGATGGTCTTGCAGAAGATAAATTATCAGATACCCGACTAATCGTGTTCACAGACGCAGACTTTTTAAGCAACGTTTATATCGAGCAATATAGCAACGCTCAGATGGGACTTAACTTAGTTAACTGGTTAGCAGAGTTAGATTACAAAACATATATCAGCGCAAAAGAAACAAAAGTTGAACGCTTAGATTTAACCAGTCAACAAAAACGCCAAGTTATAGTTATATTGTTTTTATTACCTTTTTTCTTGGCTATTTCTGGGCTAGTAGTGTGGTTAAGAACTAAGATGAAATAAATAATTTACCTATTTAATGTTATATTCAATCATTGTTATTAATATGTAAAAAAAATAAGATATATGTTTATAAAAAGTAAGTTAATACTGATCTTTTTTATGTTTAACGCTGTTTTAAACGTATGAAAAAAGAGAATACAGAAATACTTGTAGCTTTAGTCGACAACAACGGCAAAATTATTGGCTATGCAGAAAAAATGTTGGCTCACCTCCGTGGAGACCTGCACCTAGCCTTTTCTTTGATGATAATCCGGCGTAAGAATGAGCGAATTGAATATCTTCTTCAACGTCGTGCATTGCATAAGTATCACAGTGGTGGACTTTGGGCTAACACCTGTTGTTCACATCCTTTACCAGACGAAAATATAAATGATGCTGCAAGAAGACGTGTTTCTGAAGAGTTAGGTATATTCGAGCTTTTAAACTTGTCGCATATAGGACAAATTCAGTACAAGTATCAGCTAGACAACAACATGATCGAACACGAGCTAGATAAAATAGTTATTACCGAAGTAGACAGTGTTCAATGGGTACAAAATCCAGATGAAGTAATGGATGTTCGCTGGTGGGATGAACAAGAACTAGTTAAGTTGCTAGAAGATGGCTCCAACATTTTTGCAGCTTGGTTTCCAAAAGTATTCGAGCATACAAGGCATAACATTCCTGAACGCATTTCTTCAGTCTGAACCGTGCCACAAGTGAATTAACACCATATGCGACACAGTTAAACCGAATAGCCCGATAAAAATCCAGCGCAATAAATCGTTGCTCAACTTATCACTACCAAAAAACTCATACATGACAGCCCCTAAAATAATGGTCAATATTACAAATGGAAGGCTAATAATGACAGCACGTTTTATGCTAACACCCAGTTCTACACCCACGTCTTGAAGGTGCTTTGGTGAATGTAATAGACAAAAATATAGACCAAAGTGTATTAAGGGACTCAAAATCAGACTACTGAAAATGATTGCTAACCATTCTATGTATTGCCACACATCTGGACTTTTTTTTCTGAACAATGACCGAATTACATAATATAAAAAAAATAGTGTTCCAATATAAAATGTTAGTCGCATGCCTTGAACAATCCAATTAGCTGCTTCAGCTGTTACTAACAAAGCAGTAAAGAGGTCAGTAACTGTTGAAGAGTGAAAAACGGAAGGGCCGCAGATTAGAGAACTAGCCAGCCCTAAGCGTGAGAAAAATGGTAAAGAGAGCCGCCAGTCTGCAGAAAAATGGAATACTGATATACTCAAGAATATTACTAATGCTGCTTCAGGCATGTAGACCCAAAAAATGATGGATAACGCCGCTATACCCATATAAACAGCGATAAAACGAATAGCCAATGAGATAGATGGGACAAAGTTCATCGATTTCGCGACAGCAAAATCAAGTGCTCCATGAGGTAATCCTAAAAAAATAACGGCCAGCGCTAGCATAATAATTAAGTTGTCTGAGGACATATCAAGATTAATCAGTGTTGCAATGATGGCTAAGGTGCAAATGCTCAAATAAAACTGGGTGTAACGCAATTTACTCACCATGTATGCTCATTTTTTTTCGAAATAGAAAAACACGTAAAAAAGCACTTTTTGGCATGGCCCAAATAATACAAATAAAATCAATGATAGTGGCTTGTTCTGTCATAAAGCGGACAAAACGTTCGGGGTTAACCTTTTTAAACATTTGTAGAAAAATAGTCACACCGATATGCATGTCATTTCTTAAAACAGCTAACATTAGCCTATCCATTTTTTGGTAAACACTTCCGATGGGTGTGAATGGTGATAATGAAAATGTTGCAGATAATAATGGTTTAGAGCTTAGTTCAGTCGCACACTGCTTAGCCCATCTTTGACATGCTAGAAAACTATATCCAGTTGAAGCTCGCATCGCGCCTCCTGCTATCCCTCCATAAATGAGGCGTTTGTTTTTATTATTGGTATTTTCATTAATACTATACATAGGTAATACTGCGCATTCATGTCGCTCAACCTTATAATCCTGTGAGCCGATTATATCGTGCATTCTACTTTTAAGGCGTGCTTGTAAAATCGTTCGTTCGATGATGGTAGGACTAAAACACGTAAACTCAACTAACGCGTGATTTGGACTGAAAGGTAAGATGTATATAAATTCAATACCCAATTCTGAGCTGGCCAACTGCTGCATGAGTTTGACGGTAGAAGAGTTAAACACATCGGAATCAGTAACAATTTCCTCACCGTAGAAACACTGAAGAAGTCCATCATGGTGCGTTTTTAAGGGAGGGGGGCGGGTATCAACAACCCATCTAGCAGTCAATTGGCCGCTTTTTGTAGTGACCAATGCATGCTCACTTGTTGATTCTACAGATATAACGTCAATATCAAATTCAATGTCGAAATGTGTTTTTGCTTGCACACGTTGCTGCGCCAAATTCATTAGCGATTCAGACCTAATGGAACAATATCGGTGATAAGGATGGCTCATTGGATAATTACAGTCATCTACTGAAATCTCCCATTTTTGCCATTCTTGGGTCACTATTGCTTTAAGATATCTCGGAACTGAATCGTTGTTCCAAAAACTCCAAATTCGGTCGTTCTTAGGGCCTAAGCTTCGCTCAACCAGTTTTACTGATTGAATATATTCAGCATCATCAAGGGCTAAAAGCAGTGAAAGCCCTGCTGCACCTGCTCCAATGATGATTAAGTCGTAGTCATAAACCATTACGTTGTTCACTCACTAAAAAATTCACACTACAAATAACGATGTAATTTATTTTGGTGTTCGGTTTCGTGGCTTGCAATAGCTGAAGTTTTTAAATGCCAAAGCGCTTGGCTAGCTAATGATATTTTTCTGAGTTTTGACACAAATATCCTGCCTTCCCAGTAACGACAGTCATTTTTCAATAATTTCCTTCCAATATCTCTATACACATAGGCGGCAACCGCAATTGCTTGCCTGTTGCGTGGTGGAAGGTAGTATAAACCGGCTAATCCGCTTTGATAATATTCTTCGGCAAGGTTTATTAAAACCTTTATTGCATCTTGTATCTGCTGTCTATGCTCAAAATTTGCCAATTGAATTTGTGATGCTAACAATGTGTTGACTAACTCGCCAGGTAAATAACGACGCCCCATTTTAGCGTCTTCCAGTACATCTCTAGCAATGTTAGTAAGCTGCATGCCAATACCTAAATCAACAGCAAAGGCATGCCCCTCTTTTTTGGCGCCTAATATAGGAGCCATCATCAAGCCAACGACCCCTGCTACTTTGAACGCATATTGAATCAATGTTTCGGTCGAAGGTAAAACAACGGGGTTGAGATCCTGACTAACACCGTCTATTAATGTGATGCCGTGATTTCTGTCAATATCGTATTCTTCACACAATTTAAGAAAATCTTTTACGACAAGATGGCTAGCAGTGTTTTGTGTTATTGAATTTTTTAATTCATCAAGGTTTATCTTGGCAACCTTAGAATCTGGGCTTTCATCAGCTATATCATCCACTATTCGACAAAATCGATATAAACGCGCTGCAGCAAAACCCGTTTCTGAACCCAAGAACAAACGCGCAAAGTTAAATGTTTTTCCATGCTTTTTTAGTAATTCAGTAGGATCATCGCTCATCATTCACGATTCATTTCTGAATTTTAGGTATAAGTTGGTCAACCACTTTAGCCGAAGACAATACACCAGGAAGACCTGCTCCGGGATGGGTTCCTGCACCGCACAAGTATAAGTTTTCTGGGCCTTCAGCTTTATTATGGAAGCGAAACCAAGCAGACTGTTGAAAAGTAGGAGCAATTGAAAAACCGCTTCCTTCAACACTGCTGTAGTCCTGCTCAAAGTCATTTGGTGTTTTGGCAAAACGATGAACTATGTACGATGAAAGCTCCGGCATAATTGTTTGCTCCAATGCTTTGATAATACGATCTCCATAATCTTTTTCTTGTTCTGCCCAGTCTATCCCTGACAGGTTATTAGGAACTGGTGCCAGTACGTAAAAAGAATCACACCCATCAGGTGCCATACTAGGATCAGTTGCTGTGGGGCGATGTAGATATAAGGAAAAATCATCAGCCAGTACTTTTTTATCAAAAATATCACTTAACAAAGCTTTGTAGCGTTTTCCTAGCCAAATAGTGTGATGCACTATGTCTGGGTATTGTTTTGTTGTGCCAAAATATAAAACATAAAGCCCCATTGATAATTTGGCATGTTTAGTTTTAACTTTTGCACTAATAGTTTGATTTTTTTTCGGTATAAGATTTCGATACAGATACTTGGGGTCTATGTTGGACACCAATTTATCGCATGAAAGAGTGCCTGTGTTAGTGTGAACTTCAGTGATTCTGTTGTTGTGAATGCTTAAATCATTTACTTTAGTATTGAGCTTTATTTCAATACCTTGTTCTTTCATGAGTTCAGCAAGACCCTCAACTAGTGCCCCAGTGCCTCCCATTGCAAAATGAACTCCCCATTTGCGTTCCAAATAATGAATAAGGCTGTAAATGCTGGTTGTTGCAAATGGATTACCCCCAACCAACAAAGGCTGAATTGAAAAAGCTTGACGCAACTTATCATTTTTTAAGTGTGCACAGACCGTTTGCCAAACTGTACGATAACACTTGAGTCGGATAAGTGCAGGTACCTGGGCAATCATGGTAGAAAACTTGTGAAAGGGTTTATCAGATAGCTGAGTGAAACCAACATTAAAAATGGCTTCCGATTGCGCCAGAAGTGAGCGGTATCCAGCTTGATCTTCAGGCTCAATTTCAGCTATACGAGCCAATGTATCTTCAATTGTTCCACCGTAGTCAAAGTGACTACCGTCCGGATAAACAAAACGGTACCAAGGTTCCACTGGTACTAAATTTATATAGTCTTTCATTTTTTTATCGAAAAGTGAAAATAACTCTTCAAATAAAAATGGAGCCGTGACAACTGTTGGTCCGGCATCAAAAATAAATCCTTCTTTATTAAATTGTTGAGCACGTCCACCGAGTTTCTCACGTTGGTCAACAATCACAACATCATAACCTTTAGCTTTTAAGCGAAGCGCAGAGGCTATACCTCCAAAACCAGCTCCGATAACAACCGCTTTATTCATTCAAGTCTACCTTGGCTTTTGCTAACAGTTTGTGAGTAGCTGTTATCACAGATGCTGCGCAGTTTAAGGGAAGTACGCTAAGTTCTCTGTGACAACGATTTAATAAGTATTGGACACGATTTCGAGCAATCGATATGGACTCATCTAATGAATATCGTGGTATCAATAGATTAATTAAATTGAGTTGTTCGTTTTGCTTGTCTTGTTCCCAGTCATCTAAGTCGTCAAGTATCTGATAGGCAATTGAAAATTTGTTAAGTGCAAGATTGACTGTCTTGATATGCTCATCGTAACCTGCGGCGGTTAATGGTAGTGCAAGTGTGAGTTGAATTAATGGTCCAGATTTCATTGCCGCTATGTACTCATATTCGTGTTCAGTTATTGTTGACTGCGCATTGAGGTCCATAGATTGACCTTGAACAGTTAACGATACTGCACTATGAGTCTGGGATAAAATTGAAGGTAAAGTGGTAAATGTGTCTACATCGGCAAGCGAACCAAATGCAGCAGATATCATTGCATCGCCTGCGCAGACAGCGTGAGAATTGCCATATTTTTTCCACACTGATTCTCGACCTCGACGAGAAATATCGGCGTCTTGTAAATCGTCATGCACTAATGATGCGTTGTGGAGTAATTCTATGGTACTAGCCAAAGCAACGATGGTTTTTGAAGAAAGTTGAAGAGCTAACCCAGCATCAATACATAATTTTGCCCGAGTCCTGCTTCCGCCACTTGCCAAATGAAAGCATGAAGGTTCATTATCCTTTATTAGGGAAAACATGACGTCTTCACATTGCTGTAATAAGAAGGTGGATTGGTGTTGCATAATTTCTTTGGTTTGAGTCATGAATACTACTCGTATGTGTAAAAAAGTTTGCAACCTCTTATCGAGATTGCAAACTCATAAGTACAATAATTATTATTATTAATTATTCGAGTTTATTTTGCTGCTACTGTTGCTGGCTGGCTTTCGCTAGTTGCAGCAAACCAAATCAACAAACCAAAGGCGACTTTGTTAACTAAATCGGCAAGGTTGTATACAATATTCAATGCTTCCTGATCGGCAGTACCAGTCATGTATCCAAGCACATAACCAATTGGGTAAATCGCCCAACCTACTGTTACGATCCAACGCATTGCTTTATAGGCATACTTTACTGCTTCACTAGCTGCTGCTTCGGCAGCTTTACCAGCTTCACCAAGAAAGATTTCATATAGTATGTAGAACCAACCTGCCATACCAATCACGAATCCGACTGTGATATTTAAGTAACCAGACTCAGCCATATAACCAGGTATGAGCATGACCAAAGTACCTATCAATAGGCGCCAGAAAATGCCTGCAGACGCAACGCCAATGGCGCGTAAAATGAGGTAGAACTCAATCATTAGTAATGGCACTGTTAGTAACCAATCTATATATCTATATACAGTAGGCGTTGATTGCGTAGCAACCCAAACATCACGCATATAAAAATAATGGACTGCAGCGATAAACGTTACCAATGCCGAAACAACCAGTGACGTCTTCCATTTTGCAGTAACGCTTTGGGTCTCCCATAAGAAAAACACCGTTGACGCCATAAGCGCCATCGATATTAGCCAAAACGAAATACCAACAAAATCGTCAGATTTTAGGTTTGCCGCAGCATGTGCTGAGGTGGGTAACAAAAATAAAAACAATAAAGTTAATATTGATTTTACTTTAACGCTAGCAAGGCTTAATGAAATGCCCTTCCCTTTGTTGAAAGTATCATTTTTTATCATGTAATCTTCTCTTCTATGTGGATTAAAAAAAAATTAAATTCTCTACCTTGAATTTTTCATTAGTAGCATTGAGAACTACGCACACAATAAAAAAACGGTTCACTTTTTAATTAACAAATATTTCACAAACTCGTTTTTTATCAAAGAAGTCAATTAACATTCTTATATTCCGTAGTAATTATCGATACTTAATACTTAATAATTAATAAATATTGCATTGCTGCTGATGACAATAACAATCACATCGAAACGAGGTGGATTATAGTAAAATGTAAAAATTGTCATCTTGGTCAATTACTTAAAAATATTATGCCTAAGTATTTTGTTGTGTACCGGGTTGATATATCATTAAAAACTAGTGCAAGATGTTCGTTTATTCTCACATATAATGTCAATAAGGACGACGTTAAGATCGCCACTAAAAAGTTATTATCTGGTCTATAATATGTGAGATAAGCTTTAAAATTTGTTATAAAAATCTGAAAACTTAGTCATTTAGCCAATTTTGTCGTTGTACCGGATGTACATTACAATAACGAACAATACGACTGAGACTGGTATCAATGCAATTAACGGTGATCCAGCCAAAGCAAAATTTCCAGCAACGAACACTAGGAAAGCGACGCCTGCAAATAGGGCGAGTGTAAGTAATAATTTTATAAGTTTGTTCATAGATTAATTAATTCTCTATAGTTTAAAATTCAAAAAGCATACGACTGTTTAAAGTCAATAGCTCAATATTAAATACCATTAACCATTAACCATAACAAACGATTAAATATTAACATGAAAAAAGATATTTCTTTTATTGTATTAGATGAACAAGTGTAAGATTAAAAAATTACTGCTTATCGAAATAACATATTTATATTTTAGTTGGCAATATTTACCAACACAGTTTTTAAAAACCATCTCAAACAAAAATAATGTACTTCCACTTAAAATTTCTTGACCTGACATTGTCGTGTTATTTATATCAATCAATGTGTTTGAGTTCTTTGATTCTTTTAGTCCCAGCGGAAGCATACTATTTTTTTATCCTTCAACAATATGTTACTGATTCGCGGTACAAACTTGCTCGCAAAGTTTTAATATATATGCATGGCTTGCTACATAAGGTTCTTATTCATTTCAGTTGATTTAAGGCGTAATAGCTTTGTTGACTGGACTTAGGTATTAATAAAGTTGCAGCTTCTACTTTATTCTCGCTTGCAAGCTGCTCGAAGGCAGCTTGTTATAATATGCCTACTTTGTGTCGTGACATGCCAAGTTCAAACCCTGAACATTCATTTTTACCAAGTGAGCGAGGATCTACGCCAGTCAGATTACTAAATATCATCAGAGCGTGAAGATAGTAGCCGTGAGTTCTGGCATGATAATAATCCCAAGACCACAGGTTAATTTTACCAAATTCAATTCCATCGCACAGATTAGTATCGGCAATGCCACTTACCATTGCTCGAGTCCACGTTTAACCCACACCGTCGACAGATTTAACTACGGGAGCCGCTGCTGCCGCTTTGTTGTATCCAGCACACACGTCTAATGCCATTTTTCTATGTGTGTAAATAACCAATGACGATTAACTTTGCAAACCAAATTTGCACGGGACCACGTTGCGCTAAGAAATACTTCTGCATTTTGATTCAACTGCTGCAAGAATGATGACATTTTCACTGCTGTTTCCACAAGTAGTGTTGGATCACCTAGTTTGTTGCTATCCAAAGTACTAAAACCATGCGTTACTAACTGATCCGATGCTTGTATGCTAATTTCGGCTGATTTATTTTCTAAGTGAAAGTCCAGAGCACTGCCACTTTTAGTTTCCAGATAAACATCATAATTAAGACCCGCTTGTTGAGTGAAAGACTTAAAAAGTGCAGGTACTCCACCAATACCCTCATTGTTCAAGTCGGTAACTGAATCTGCGCGATAATATTTAGCGGCAGAGCCACATGTAAAACTGTTTCCAATAAACAACCCACTAGTTTCTGCTTTAACAAAATTACTATTAAACATGAGAGTAAATATTGATAAAATAGTCATGAATGATTTCATTCTTAGGTCTCTGGATATTTTCTCTCACGAGAATAACCAGTAAACCCTGTTAACATAACGTGACCGTGTTTAAGCTTGTCCTCGTCAGTTGAATAAAGAGGATATTTGATTAAAGGTTGAAGCATGTTTATCGCTAATTTGTATCAGCTTTGCTTTTAACCATAACTTGAAAGTCATGATATGCGACCAATGCATGAATGCCTAATCTATATCAGATGACAATTAAGTATTAATAATAACTGTAATAAAGATAGTAAGTAGTTGATAAACGTTCCATTTATCAACTGCTTAGTAAAAAATCTATTTAGGGTTGAAAAATTAATTAGGGTCTAATTTTTTATTATGAAATGCTAAGAGGATTAGACAATTGATGCATCATTTAACTCACTTTATTAATAAGCTGCATAAGTCTTAATTACAATGCCACTAAAAAACATATGAAAAAATCTTTAGGGGGCTTTCACAATACCGTCTTTATTAACTAATGTCGCCAAGCTCAGGTACTGACTCAATTACGTTTACAATGATGTTTTCTGCTGCTAGAAAATCAACTTTTTTAATGCCTTGCTCATCGACACATAGTTGGATTATTTTGCTAAATTAGTCACTTGTGTTTCTGGTAGCGTTTTCCAATTATCGTTTTTGTCTATGTCCAAAGTTCACATGCTTGCGTATCGAATCAAATGACCTTGCTCTCCACTTGAATACTCATTAACTAACTTCAATACACC
>NZ_CAJXPA010000058.1 GCF_913058035.1 uncultured Paraglaciecola sp.
GTCACTGACCAAGCGTTTCATAGCCAGAGTCAAGCAGTCCGAGGTGATGTATACAAAGCTCAACAGTTATTTGATAAAGCCAGAGCTGCATACAGCGCTGCTTTAGAAACGAATGCTAGTGACCAGGTTTTAAAAATGAAATTAGATAATTTAGCCATTGCGGCAAATGGTTAAGGTGAAAATAGTGAAGCAATCTTTTTTATTCTTGTTGTTAATCAGTTCTGTTTTGTTATCAAGCTGCACAACTGTCAGTAATTGGTTTTATGAAGAAGAAGAGCTAGAAATACGTAGGCTTAAGCCTATTCAATCTCAGTTCATTCCAACAGAAACCTGGTCCGTAGGCTTAGGCGATGGGATTGGTAAATTTTATTCAAAACTTAGCCCAGCAGTTGCATACGGAAAAGTGTTTGCAGCAAATCGGCAAGGTGTTGTTAACGCTTATGAGCAGGCCACAGGTAAAAAAATATGGTCTAAGGACTTCGCTACTTACGACGAGGAAGGATTAACCTCGGGAATAAAGCAGCTGTGGTCAAATGGCTTGTCAGCTAAAATCGCTGGCGGAATAAGTGTTGCATATGAAACTGTTTTTTTTGGCACCGAGAATGGTGAAGTCGTAGCGTTGGATGCCAATACAGGAGAACAAAAATGGATAAAAATAGTTAAAGGCGAAGTTCTAGCTGCTCCAGCTATTGATGCCGGCGTTGTACTAGTTAATACAGGTTCTGGATTTATATTTGCTTTAAATGCAGATGATGGTGAGGAAATCTGGTCATCTGAGTCTGACGTACCTCCTTTGTCTTTGCGAGGTGTTTCTTCTCCTGCGGCAGTTAACGGTGGGGCTATTATTGGTACCGCGACTGGTAAACTAATAGTGAATATCCTTGAAACAGGTCAGACTGCTTGGGAACAAGTGATTTCATCAGCTACCGGTGTGACTGAGTTAGAGCGAATTGTTGATATTGATAGTGAACCTCTAGTCGCTGGCGGTAACGTTTACGTGATTTCTTATGATGGTACTCTTGCCTCTGTTGAGTTGCGCACAGGTCGAGTTATTTGGAAGCGTGAGTATAAGTCGTTCCGTCGTTTATCATTGTCTGGTAGCACTTTATTTTTAGTTGATGTAAACAGTAATGTCTTTGCATTAGACAGCCGTAATGGTGTTGAACTATGGAGTCAAGGTGCGCTTAAACAGCGTTTATTAACAGGAGTTACACCAGTTGGCGACTATTTAGTGGCAGGTGATAAATTTGGTTATTTACATTGGTTTGATCAATCCGATGGAAAAATTGTTGCGCGCTTAGAGGTGGGCAGTGATGATGAGGATGAAGGGATTTATCACTCGCCTGTGGTAGATGGAGACATCATATACACCCAAACGCGAGATGGTAAATTAGTGGCTATCAAAACCCCATAAAGTATTTTTGAGTGATTTTTGCAAAAAATCACCTTTATAATTTTTTTAACGGCTTGGAATATTACTAAGCCGTTTTTGTCTATAGGATATGTATTTATGTTACCCGTTGTTGCCTTAGTTGGCCGCCCAAATGTTGGGAAATCTACATTGTTCAATCGCCTTACGCGCACACGAGATGCGTTAGTGGCTGATTTTCCTGGCTTAACTCGGGATAGAAAGTACGGTCAAGCCAAGTATGAAGGTCTGCAATTTATTGTGGTAGATACTGGTGGTATAAGCGGTGATGAACAAGGCATTGATGTGGCAATGGCCGAACAATCTCTGTTGGCTATTTTAGAAGCTGATGTGGTGTTATTTTTGGTTGATGCTCGAACAGGCATGACAGCTGCAGATCAAGGCATTGCTGAGCACTTACGCAGACAAGAGAAACCTGTTTATGTGGTTGCTAATAAAGTCGATGGTATCGATGGTGATAGTGAAAGTGCTGATTTTTTCGCTTTAGGTTTGGGCGACGTAAATCAAATTGCTGCTGCCCATGGTAGAGGTGTGACACAATTGTTGCAAAATTCTCTTGCGCCAATTGCAGATGTTTTTCCTGATATGCATATTCCTGAAGAGAGTGACAAAGAGCTTCAGGAAGTAGACGCTGACGAACAATTAGCTAAGTTGCAAGCTCTACCTATTAAATTAGCGATAGTTGGTAAACCTAATGTGGGTAAGTCTACTCTTACTAACCGTATTCTAGGTGAAGAACGTGTTGTGGTTTATGACCAACCCGGTACAACACGAGACAGTATTTTTATCCCCATGGAGCGAGATGGCAGAGAATACATTCTGATCGATACGGCAGGTGTGAGAAGACGTAGAAATATTTCAGAAGCTGTCGAAAAGTTCTCTATTGTAAAAACATTGCAAGCCATTGAAGAGTCTAATGTGGTGTTATTTGTAGTTGATGCACAAGAAGGGATCACCGATCAAGATTTAAGTTTATTAGGTTTTATCCTTCATTCTGGCCGCTCGTTAGTCGTTGCAGTGAATAAGTGGGATGGATTAAATAAAGACGTTAAAGATGAAATTAAGCGTGAGTTAGACAGGCGTTTAGGTTTTATAGATTTTGCTCGCTTGCACTTTATTTCAGCTTTACATGGTACTGGTGTTGGGCATTTATTTGAATCGGTTCAAGAAGCTTATGCTTCAGCGACTAAACGTGTGAATACCTCTATGTTGACACGTATTATGGATATGGCTCAAGAGGACCATCAGCCGCCTGTAGTGCGAGGCCGCCGTGTTAAAATGAAGTACGCTCATGCTGGTGGATACAATCCTCCCCTTATTGTTATCCATGGTAATCAATTAAAAGATTTACCCGATTCGTATAAACGTTATTTAATGAACTATTTCCGTAAATCATTAAAAGTTATGGGCACGCCAATTAAAATAGAATTTAGAGAAGGTGCTAACCCATACGAAACTGATCATAGTTCGTTAAATGATTCACAGCGACGTAAACGTAGGCAACTTATGCGTTTGCATAAAAATGCTAAATAACGTATTTAAAGAATGTTGAGCTTAAACTGTATCAAAAATCCTTTTGGAACAGTTTAAGCTCGTTTGTCATTCCCCGCATTCATTATTACAGCAACGAGGCGCTGGTGTATTTCTTGAATTTTGTTACAGCCTTTGCATGATTAAATAAGTTATCCTCTTTAGAGCAGTTTCGAATCAATCCATTTTGCAGTAATCTTTAACCTTGCAAGCATTAATTATTGACACATCGAGCAATAAACTTGTGGGTATTGGCAAATAATGCAGCAAAAATTAATGTTTATCTTAATATTCAGAAAACGTTGATTAGGTGGGCTTCACTAAGCATATAAGGTTTTCACCGTTTTTGAGCCACCCACAGGTATTTCGACAGAATCAGACATTTTATTGTTTGAATTCAAAAAATGTTCAAGTCTCTAGTAGAATAAATCAAAAAAATCACCAAAAAATTTTCTCCCTAAACCCACATTTTGGTAAAGGTCACTTTCCATAAAATAGGTTATGCATAAATACTTTTTAGGTGCTCGTTACATTTCATCAATTTGACCGATCTCACTGCGTATTTCACCGTTTTCTAAACGAGTTACTAAGACATCACCCACTTGTACTTGTTGTATCGTTTTCACTATTTTTCCCTGCTTAAAACTGATGCTATAGCCTCGTGCTAGTGTAGCTAGTGGGCTCACTGTATCCAATAGATGCATATTATTACGCAGCTTTTGCTGTTTGTTGTCTATTAGTTGTTGGCAACCCTTTTGTAGTTTAACTTTCAGTTCTTGCAGCCTCAGTTGATGTTGTTCTAGCAGTCTGTGGGGTGAGGACAAGGACAGTCGACTACGTATATGTTTTTGTTGCTGTTGTGCCTGAGTGAGTTTTCGTCTGATTGAAGAATGTAACGAAGATTGAAGTTGGTCGACATACTGGCTTTTTTGCTCTAATTGTTTCTGTGGGTGGTTTTGTAGTAGTCGTTGTTTTACTGCTTTATGTTGCTGAATTCGTTCCTGTTGTAAACGCTTAAATGCTTTTATTAACAGGTCTTGTAGGACTAAGATTTTATTTTGAAGTGTAGATTGGTCTTGGCTGACCAACTCAGCAGCTGCCGAAGGTGTAGGGGCACGCATATCCGCCACAAAATCAGCAATGCTCACATCTATTTCGTGACCGACTGCACTTATTATAGGAATGGTAGAGGCGAATATTGTTTGGGCTAGTTGTTCACTATTAAAACACCATAAGTCTTCTAAAGAACCGCCTCCTCTACCAACAATTAATACATCTACCTCGTTTCTGATATTAGCTTGGGTAATCGCTGCACAAATGAGTGAGACTGCGTTATCACCTTGTACTTGGCTAGGATAGATAACTACTTCAATAGCAGGATTTCGGCGTCGTAATACGGTCAGAATATCATGTAAAGCGGCACCCGTGGGTGAGGTAATGATACCCACTTTCGATACTGTTACGGGAATTGTCTTTTTATATTCTTGCGAAAATATTCCCTCAGAAGCTAATCGACGTTTTAATATTTCGAATTGTTGTTTAAGTTGCCCTTCACCTTCTGGCTCCATATGCTCAACAATAATTTGATAATCACCTCGAGGTTCATACAAGCTGATGTTAGCTTTAACTAGAACCTTGTCACCTTCTTTGGGCTTTAATTGTACTTTGCGGTTCGCACCTTTAAACATTGCCCCTTTGACTTGTGCACGATCATCTTTGAGAGTGAAATACCAATGACCAGAGCTGGCTGAGACAAAATTTGAAATTTCAGCTGATAGCCAAATCTGTCCAATTTTGTCTTCTAGCACCGAGCGAGCTAACCGATTGAGCTTACTAACAGTAAGGATGTTTTTTGATTGGGTTTGGTCTGAAAACATTGATTGTTAGGATCTCTAATATAGCATTACAAAGAAGTTTACCTGATTTACTACCAATTCTGATATATATCTAGACTGACATACTTAAAACCGCTAGAATCGCACCGCAATTCAATCAGCATTTATAGGTGATATTGCATGTTAAGGATCGCTAAAGAAGCCCTTACTTTCGACGATGTTTTGTTAGTGCCTGGGCACTCAACTGTTCTCCCTCATACCGCCGATCTTAAAACAAGATTAACCCGTGGTGTTAGCTTAAATATTCCCTTAATTTCTGCAGCAATGGATACTGTTTCTGAAGCACGTTTGGCTATTGCATTGGCTCAAGAAGGCGGCATCGGTTTTATTCATAAAAACATGACGCCAGAACAACAGGCAGAACATGTTCGTACAGTGAAAAAATACGAAAGTGGCGTGGTGTCCGATCCCGTTACAGTCTTACCTACAGCCACAATTGAAGAGATTAATGCCTTGAGTAAGCGACATGGTTTCTCTGGGTTTCCTGTAGTCGATGAAGACAATAACTTGATTGGTATAGTCACCGGTCGTGACTTACGCTTTGAGAATAGTTTAAAGCAACCTATTTCTAGCGTTATGACTAAGAAAAATGATTTGGTCACAGTTAAAGAGGGAGCTCCCTCTGAACAAGTGCTTGAGTTAATGCACGAATATCGTATAGAAAAAATCCTGGTTGTAGACGATTCATTCAAACTAACTGGCATGATAACGGTTAAAGATTTTCAAAAAGCAGAAAATAAACCTAACGCTTGTAAGGATGACTTAGGTCGCTTACGTGTTGGTGCTGCTGTGAGTGTTGGGCCAGGAACCGACGAACGCATAAAAGCTTTGATTGACGCAGGTGTCGATGTATTACTGATTGATACTTCCCATGGTCATTCTCAAGGCGTTATAGACCGAGTGAAAAAAGTACGTCAAGATTATCCTAATGTACAGCTAATTGCAGGTAATGTTGCCACCGGCGAAGGTGCCAAGGCGCTTGCTGATGCCGGTGTTGACGCAGTAAAGGTTGGTATTGGCCCAGGTTCAATTTGTACAACCCGCATAGTAACTGGCTGTGGTGTGCCACAAATCACTGCCATATCAGATGCGGTTGATGCTCTTGAAGGCACCGGTGTGCCCGTGATTGCTGATGGTGGTATCCGTTTTTCTGGTGATATTGCAAAAGCTTTGGCTGCGGGAGCTAGTTCAGTGATGGTTGGTAGCATGTTAGCAGGCACTGAAGAGGCGCCAGGTGAAGTAGAACTATATCAAGGTCGCTATTTTAAATCTTATCGAGGCATGGGTTCCTTGGGCGCTATGGACCAAAATAATGGCTCTTCTGATCGATATTTCCAAGACAGTAAAAGTGCAGAAAAACTTGTCCCGGAAGGTATCGAAGGCCGTGTTGCTTACAAAGGTCCTATTTCGAACATCATTCACCAACAAATGGGTGGCTTACGTTCAGCAATGGGCTTGACTGGTTGCGCTACTATTGAAGAACTACGGACTAAACCACAGTTTGTGAAAGTGACATCTGCAGGTATGGGTGAATCTCATGTGCATGATGTGAGTATTACTAAAGAAGCACCAAACTACCGCTTAGGGTAGCTTGTGACATTTCAAATGAACGTCGATTGTCAATCTAATCGCGTTCATATTCTATTTCTTAAAAGAGTACTCAGATGAGCTTAGACATCCATGACCAACGTATTTTGATCCTTGACTTTGGATCACAATATACCCAATTGATTGCGCGCCGTGTTAGAGAAATTGGCGTTTATTGTGAGCTTTGGGCTTGGGATGTTAGCGAAGAACAAATTCGCGAGTTTAACCCCAACGGCATCATCTTATCTGGTGGTCCAGAATCAGTTCATGCTGACAACTCGCCAAGAGCACCAGAATATGTATATCAAGCTGGTGTGCCTGTTTTAGGAATTTGTTATGGTATGCAAGTTATGGCAGAGCAACTTGGTGGTGCAGTTCAAGGTTCAAATAAACGTGAATTTGGCTACGCACAAGTCGAAGTGATTGGTGATATGGCGTTGTTAAACAACATTGAAGATCACATAGGTTCCAACGGCAATGCTTTGCTTGATGTATGGATGAGTCATGGTGATAAAGTCAGCGCTGCACCTCCAGGATTTTTGACAACAGCCAAGACTGAGAGCTGCCCATTTGCCGCTTTTGTAAACAAAGAGAAACAATTTTACGGTGTACAATTTCATCCAGAAGTCACCCATACCCAACAAGGTGAACGTATTTTATCTCATTTTGTGTTGGACATCTGCAAATGTGAAAAGCTATGGACACCCGCTGCTATTATTGAAAACGCTATAGACAAAATGAAAAAGCAGATTGGTGACGACCAAGTTATTCTAGGTCTGTCTGGTGGTGTTGATTCTTCTGTTGTTGCTATGCTGTTACATCGAGCCATTGGCAAAAATCTTACATGTGTTTTTGTTGATAACGGTTTGTTGCGTCTAAACGAAGGTCAACAAGTAATGGATATGTTCGGCGATCACTTTGGTCTAAATATTCGTAAAGTTGAAGCAGAAGATAGATTTCTTGATGCCTTGGCAAATACTTCAGAGCCTGAAGCTAAACGTAAAATTATTGGCCGTATATTTGTTGAAGTGTTTGATGAAGAGTCTAAAAATTTAGTCAATGCCAAGTGGCTGGCACAAGGCACTATCTATCCTGACGTCATCGAGTCTGCTGCATCTGCAACAGGTAAGGCACATGTGATTAAATCACACCATAACGTGGGCGGGCTGCCAGCTGATATGAAAATGGGGCTAGTGGAACCATTGCGTGAATTATTTAAAGATGAGGTACGCAAAATTGGTTTAGAGCTAGGCTTACCCTACGACATGTTATACCGTCATCCATTTCCTGGGCCGGGTTTAGGTGTCCGAGTATTAGGTGAAGTGAAAAAAGAATATTGTGATCTGTTACGTCGTGCTGATGCTATTTTTATAGACGAGTTACACGCAGCCAATCTTTATCAGAAAGTCAGCCAAGCTTTTACTGTATTTCTACCAGTTAAATCCGTTGGTGTGATGGGAGACGTGCGTAAATACGATTGGGTGGTATCATTGAGAGCAGTAGAAACAATAGATTTTATGACTGCACGTTGGGCACACTTACCCTATGATTTTTTAGGTAAAGTGTCGAATCGTATTATCAACGAAATTGATGGAATTTCCCGGGTTGTTTACGATATTTCAGGTAAACCACCGGCTACCATTGAGTGGGAGTAGGTCGTCGCTACTCAGACTAGTTAAGAAGGCCAACGACCTATGAGTGACTTTACAATAAGAAATGCTGTTCAAGTAGATTTACCATTATTGAAAGAATTTGAGCAAAACATCATTGCTACAGAGCGTCCCTTAAATGATTGTTTAAAGTCTGAGTTCATCCGTTATTATGATATCGCGGCACTTATAGATTCTGACAGCTCTTGTGTAATGGTAGCTGAAGATCACGGTGCGATTGTGGGTTCGGGTTACGCTCGTATCAAGGAGTCGAAAGCACACTTGCAACATACGCTGCACGCATATCTTGGTTTTATGTATGTGGTACCTAGCCATAGAGGGCAGGGTATTAATCAATTGGTTATCCAAGCTTTAATTAAATGGGGTAAAGCTCAAGGTATGCATGATTTTTATCTTGAAGCCTACGCAGGTAACTTACCAGCATTGAAAGCTTACGAAAAATTAGGTTTTAAAGCATCACTTGTTGAAATGAAGTTATCCCAATAGGGCAAAATTGAATAGCCCACATTAATATTATGGACACTCAAAACTATGGCTATAAAGCCAACAATTTATAAATTTAAGTTATCCGTATCAGATCTTGACCACAATTATTTTGATACGCTTAACTTAACTGTCGCATTACACCCATCAGAAACCAAAGAACGAATGATGGTGCGTGTTTTAGTATTTTGCTTGCATGCATTTAAAGATAATGAAAAGTTGATGACTTTCACAAAAGGTTTAAGTGCGATCGATGAGCCTGATATTTGGTTGCGAGGTTTAGATGATCAGCTTCATCTTTGGATCGATGTTGGCGAACCTAGCTTTGAAAGGATTAAGAAAAGCTGTCGCTTGTCGAACAAAACATATGTTTATAGTTTTAATTCAAAATCCAATGCTTGGTGGAAGCAGGCGCAAGCACAATTTAGTACATTGCCGGTGAATGTATTGAACTTTGATTGGCAAGAGATACAATCCCTAAGTACTTTATTGGAACGTAAAGTGGAACTGTCTGTCACGTTGAGTGGCGAATCCGCCTTTGTTGCTGCCGAACATCGGCAAGCGGAAGTCAACTGGCAAACATTGCAATCGAATGAAGATTAATTCATTTTAATGATTTTTTGCACAGATAAGATTAATTACTGCAAACATCATAATCAAACAAATAGCAAACCATTTGCCGATTGGCAGATTAGACGGCAATATACTGCCTGATTTACTGTAGAGAAAATAAAAACAGCATGCCCAATAAGTTTGACTCAATTCGTCCTTTTTACGACAGCGATTTATCCGTAGTTTTGCCAAAGCTTTTTAATAATAAAGAATTTATCAATAGTATTGTTGCTTTTAAGTTTAGTACTTGGCCGCGTTTTACGCGCCCTACTATTGGTTTTTTTACCCGTCATTATATTATCAAGCAAATCAGTAAAGTCACTACGCACAGAGATTTTCAACGATTGGTTGAACCCTATATGGAGCGTATGATTAGTACTACTACAGAATCGTTTACTGTCAGTGGCTTAGACAAACTGGATTTATCTAAAGCTTGTTTATTTATGAGTAATCATCGTGACATTGCCTTGGACCCTGCTTTTGTGAATTGGGCATTGCATATCAGTGGTCAAGATACTGTGCGTATAGCAGTAGGTGATAACTTACTTAAAAAAGAATGGGTAGCTGATCTTATTAGGTTAAATAAATGTTTTATCGTTAAGCGTTCGTCTACAGATAGGCGTGAAAAGTTATCGGCAGCAAAATTATTAAGTGAATACATCGAATTTTCTCTAAATACAGAGCATCAGCATATCTGGATAGCACAAAGAGAAGGGCGGGCAAAAGACGGTAACGACATCACTAATCCAGCTATTTTGTCTATGTTGGCATTAAATAAGTCTAAAGACGTCGAGTTTTCGACATATATCCGAAACTTACGGATTGTGCCAGTGTCTATCTCCTACGAATTTGATCCTTGCGATATTAGAAAAGCCAAGGAATTGCAAGAAGTTGAGCGTGAAGGAAGTTATGACAAACCTGATAATGAAGATGTAAAAAGCATAGTAAATGGTATTACTGGTCAAAAGGGCAGGGTACATATTCATTTTGGTGAAGTACTTACCGCTAATTTAGACTCTGCAAAAAATGTAGCTAACTATATAGATAAGGAAATACTGCAAGGATATAAATCTTTTCCTACTGGCTCTATTGCCGCAAGAATGCTCAACGGTGATTATAATATCATAGGTAAGGTGGAAACCGAGTTAGATCAATACTCACAAGCTGCTGCTAACTATTTACACGCTAGACTATTCAATCTACCTAAAGCAGAACAAAATAAATTGCTCAGTATGTATGCTTGTGCTCATATCAGAAAAATGAATTAAGAATGACCTAAATTTTATAGAATACAAAAATATATTCAAGTTATACACGACCAGTTTACGAAACCTTTACCAGTAAAAAAATGAATAGATATTGTTTTACGCACTAGTTCACATTTAAAACAATATGATTGTAAAGCCCAAAAACAGTTATCTTTAAATTTTGAGAATAGCCTAGGAGCAGGTAATATTTAGAGCCAACTTACTAATGCTTAAATTTAATTTCCAAATCGGATAAGTCTGAATTAAATCTGTCAAACATCTATAGTCCACCCTTAAAATTGGTACTTTGATGGAATTAACATATTGTTAATAAACACACTATTATGCGTTTTAAACCCTAATACACATGCAATGTCTAGCTCGTCAGGCAACCTTAAAAATGTATCATGTGAAGCTTAGATGTAGTCGATAAGGTTTAATTCCTAATACGCTCCATTGGTTTTCCAGCTAGATATCCATGAAGGCGTTTCAATACCTGACACAGGCTAATTGACAACCTACTTCTAACAGATCGACTCCACGAGCTCTAAAGCCTTCACCTTCAACAATAAAGTCTCGGCGAAACCCTTTAGCCAGTTCAATTACACCTTAAACAATTGCGAAGTCGTCGGCATCTTCTAACATATCTTGTACAAACGTTTGGTCGATTTAAATTAGTTGTGTTGGTAGGCGTCTTAGATGAGTGAGTGATGATTACCCTTTACCAAAGTCGTCTAAGGTAAAATTTATGCCTGATTTTTAGTATATTTACAAGGTATCAAACACTTGTCTGATGTCGTTTAACACACTGGTTTTAAGTTTCTCCAATTTTAAAATAAGATAGGTTAACTTCGGAATGTCCAGCCAATATCACTGCCAAGCGAGTTGCGAAGTTACCCTGTTTAATTGATACCCACTGATGTCGACACTTATAGGCAAGTTCATCCCCGTGTTTTGCCATTGCCTAATTTGCTCTATTACTCTACTTATGACCTATTAGCCTATATCAATATTGACAGCTTGACTTTCAATTGTTGGTAAAATTCTAGGAATAGAATGTAACCACGTTTACCAAGCCGTCAGTGGATTAATGCCTCAACAACTATCACTGTCCGGGTATTCATTTAACCTTGGTTTAAAAGAGCAACGACATCACATCATTTGAGAGCTATGTTAATGTCTTCAGTGCTTTCTAGATAAATCTTGCTGAATAGCTAATGCGTTATCAGATAGGCACAACGGCTTTTCCCTGCTTGCTTAGCAACATATTGCTTGAACAGCATGAAGGATGTGTTGGTCTGCGTTTGAACCATCTAGGGGACAAACGACACGCCTGTGCTTACTTAAACTTATATTACAACATAGCCTTCAGTAACTGGGTTAAAAGTGGCTTTTAGTAAACATGCTAATACTGGGTTGCTGTCCTCTATGTTTTGTAAATCAGCTATAACAGCGAAAAATTCATCACCACCAATACGTGCTAACGTATCACCATCGAGTCAAACTTCTTGCATGCGTTGTGGCACGGTTGTGAGTAGCTTATCCTAATGTGATGTCCATAGTTGACATTGACTTCTTTAAAGTCATCTAAGTCCATAAACACAACTACTAATGTCTGGTTATTACTTTGGCATTGCATTATGTAATCACTTCAATGGTTTGCCAAAAGTACACGGCTAGGAGGATTAGTAAGTGAGTCGTAATGGGTAATGCGACCTAATTTCTCTTAGTAGGCCTTCATTGATGTAATATTTATGTTCATGAAATATAGTGTTGCACGACACAAATAGCGTTGTCACAGCGCCACGGTAAACATCACGAGAAAGATTTTAGCCTCTTTTCAATTATTCCGCATTTCAACCCGTCATAACCTTTTGTTAAAAGTGTGGCCCACATTTCGGTATGAAAATCTGAAGAAGAACACCCAGATTGAAGCATTTTGGGATTTTCCCCTAGCACTTTTTAATTGAGGACAATGTTGCGACTAAAGGGATCATTGACCTCGGTAATTGCGCCAGAAGCATTCGTGATTATGATGCACTCGTCGGTATGACTAAACACCCAAGGAATTGTTAAGTTTCATAATATTAAGATATTAATCTTGGTATATGCAGATATTCATCTAAAAAAATTGCGGATATTTTATCCTTTGTATCAATACAGGCGACAAAGAGTATTTACACGGTCTGCAAGTTTTGAGAATTACAACCACAGTGCATTTTATATTCTAGTCTCCAGAGGGCTGCTGATTGGCATACAAACTCAAAACAATAACCTGTTATATTTCTGCGTAAATATTCAACAATTTAAGACTATTGATAATCACTGTAATTCAATTATTAAAGTGATAAAGATTTAAGTTTTATTTGTCTTAACTCTCTTTTCGCTTTCTATATGGAAAAAACCCTTCAGGTTAATTCTAAACTCTAATTATATTAGAAGCCGCAGATAGCGTGTAGGTTGTGTAAAAAGTAGTGTGATTGAATATTAAAGCTATTGGTATTTAGCGAAGTGAATACTGGTTTACTAAAGCATTGAAAACTCAAACTATTGATTTTTTCAAGACTTAACAGATCACAATACATAACAAAATTGTCAGACTTCAATGAAAAAATATTTGAAGTAAGTCTACTGGGTAGTTCATACATAAAAACCAACGGATACTCAACAAATGAATTCAATCAAACGTTCCGCGAGTTAGTAATTTTTCTTTGATTAACGATTCTCAGAATTGAATTTTCAATACAGATTAAGCTACCTTATCTTTTTTCAAGTCATCGAATTGACGATTAAGATCATACTTTTCGTCAGTTACAATTTTCTCTAGGGTTTCTATACGTTCGCGCATGGCTTCTACTTTACGCTCTAAATCTTGAGTTTGGTTGACTTGAACCGTTTCCTTCTTGTCCTTTTTTTTACCTTTTGGTCCATTGACCAGTTCGACTATTGCCCAACACACTAAGGCGACTATCGCAATTGCAGTCAAATTCATGTTTTATCTCCTTTACCTTGATACGTTTTATAAAAAGTTTATGCTTATGCCATTTACAAAGCAAATATTTGACCAAAGTTAAAATACTATGTTTATCATGTGGTTAGTTTATTTTGCTTTTTTTGTTAAGTGAAAATAACTAATTAAATAATGTAATTAACCAAAAAAAGAGAAAAATGACCATTGAGTGCAGAACAAGATGAATATTGGATGCGGTATGCATTACAGCTAGCTGATAACGCTCAGCAACAAGGTGAAGTACCTGTGGGCGCGGTTTTAGTAAAAGACAATCAGATTATAGGCGAAGGTTGGAACCAATCTATTAGATTACATGATCCATCTGCTCATGCAGAAATGATGGCTATCCGAGACGCTGGGAAAAACATGCTGAATTATCGGTTAGTTGGCAGCTGTTTGTATGTCACGCTAGAACCTTGCACTATGTGTGCAGGTTTATTGATCCACAGCCGAATTGAGCGTTTAGTTTTTGGTGCATCAGATCTTAAAACTGGGGCTGTAGGAAGCTTATACGATTTACTTGGAGATCTTCGAATGAATCACCAAGTTGAGGTCAAAGGCGGTGTTATGCAACAAGAATGTGGTAATAAATTGTCATTGTTTTTTAAATTGCGTAGAAGGCAAAAAAAGTTAACTAAAACTACAGATTAACCATCAGGGCTAGACAACATATGCTAAATCTTTCGTTGCTTCTATTGTTTGAAAATTTTGACGGCGAGTTAAGATTTTTTGATGTACACGCTTGAGTAGTTGGCGTCTTCGACTGTTACTGCCTAAGCGATTTCTATTAATCGTTATATTACGTTTTTTCATTTGATACTCCAGTTAGTCTTATAAATACTCGACTAAACGAGTAAAAGTTTAAACTAAGATAAGTTAAGTTTGTTAATAATTTATGACAGTAAATGTTTTTAGGTTCAACGAAGCATTTTATTTATGTCGTGGTGTTATTGATTTGTATGCAAATGATGACAATAAAACTGCCTTGTAGCCTCAATTAATCCAATTCATTTTCGAGCATTTTACTAAAACAGAGTGTCTAGCTAAAATATACGTGGTTATTTTGGATGTGTTGTGAAGTGGAGCTATCGATTTGAGTATGATTGTATCTTTTACAGCTAACATTTCTTACGTAAATAAAAATAATCAGGATGGTAAATACCCTTGATAAACGTTCAACGCTTTAATGCCTTCACAAGTTTACCAATATAGAACATCGACCTAGTCATCTTTTGTTGCAAGTTCTAGTTCTGATATTTCATTTGGAATATTTTCTTCTGGTTCCAAGACGTCTGGTTGTTGTTCGTCTAACCAAACAAGCGTGTCGTAATAACGTCTGATATTGTCTACGTATGCTACTGCTTCGTTGCCTCGAGCATAACCATAACGAGTTGTTTTATAATATTTTTTCTGTCTTAACTGCAGCAATCTTATTTTCACATCTACCCACATGTCGGGGTTAGCACCTTGGCGGTCGGTTAATACTCTTGCATCTTCCAGGTGACCCAATCCTACATTGTATGAAGCTAATGCAAACCATAAACGATCCGGGTATGTAATGCGGTCTGGAATTCGTTTAAGAAGTTTAGTTAAGTACTTTGCTCCTCCTTTAATGCTCTGTTCTGGGTCAAGCCGAGACACTATACCTAACTCCTTAGCTGTTACTATAGTTAGCATCATCATTCCGCGGACACCAGTATAAGAGGTAGCTTTGGGACGCCAATGACTTTCCTGATAACTCATAGCCGCTAATAAACGCCAATCAAGATCACCCGAATACTGCACAAACCATGGTTTAAATTTAGGTAACACTTCTTTCGAAGATTTTATGTATTCCCTAGTATCAACATAGTTAAAAAGCCGAACATGACCAAAATATTTGTCTTCTAGAGCGGCTAACGTGCCATTGTTTTGAATAATCCCAAAATACTCAATGAGTGCTGATAATAACGAATCATCTCTATCTTTATTGACCGCCCAAGAAATATCTTGTTCAGGACTGATTGAAAAACCTATCGACAGTTCAGGATATCGGCGGCGCATTAAGGCTAGGATATTAGAATCGGCTATTGTGTAGTCCAGCTCTTCATTTAAAACCATCTCTAGCAGCTCCTCCATATCACTGTCGTCAGTTTCTTGCCAACTCAGTTGCTCATTACTCTGCTGTAGTCGAAGTAATGATTCATGATGGCTACTGCCTGATGCGACAACCAACGTACCGTTCAAATCTTTAATGGTTCTTGGCCACTCTTTGCCTTGTTTGAATACCAGTTTTTCACTGACACGCTGATATCCAGGGCCGAACTTGAATCTGCGATGCCGTTCAGGGCTGACACTAATACCTGCGGCGATCATATCCAAATGGGCTTCTGCCAATTGAGGAAGTAAGTCATTTAAATTGTAGTAAGGAAAAACCTCAAGTTTAACACCAAGGTACCCAGCGAAACCCTCAGCCAGTTCGTATTCGAAGCCAACGGGCCCAGTTGCCCCGTTATAATAAGTCGTGAGGCCATAGGTAGTGCCGACTTTTAATACGCCTGCATCTAATACATCTCCCAAGCTAGAAGATTGTTCGATGTCATTACAACCAGTAATGCTCAGTGCTAGAAACAAAATAAGAATACGCTGCAAAAGAATATCTTTACCCTCATATTAGGTAACACTTTATAAGAGACTCTATTGTGAACAAATTATCTGATTTCATCCAGTGCTTTGTTAAGCACAATAGTTTGTTTAATGCTGAGTCTAGAAAATGTAGACTATTTGGTCATATAGATAAGTGAGTAATCTTGTGAATTAAAACAAAAAAATTAGGTGTTTTGCTAAACTGATGCTTATAAATTGATTGAAATTGCCCTATAATGCGCGCCTCAAAATTCCTCATTCATTGATTCGCAAATTCTGAACTATATGTGTAAGGAATATGTGAATTCCGCTACAAGGTAATGACCTTATGTTAGTGCTCCGCGGTACACCTGCGTTATCCGATTTTCGAATTGAAAAATGTCTTGCTCAATTTGCCGAACACAGTCTACCTGTAACTGGTATCTATGCTGAGTACACGCATTTTGTGATGGTTTCAGAGCCACTTAATGAGCAAGAAAATACAATACTTATTAAGCTGTTAACTTACGGCCCTGCTATTGAAGAACACAAGCATGAAGGTGTTTTGTTAATAGTCACGCCAAGGCCAGGAACCATTTCACCTTGGTCT
Organism: uncultured Paraglaciecola sp.; assembly: GCF_913058035.1. Lineage (GTDB taxonomy): Bacteria > Pseudomonadota > Gammaproteobacteria > Enterobacterales > Alteromonadaceae > Paraglaciecola. The sequence goes on from NZ_CAJXPA010000058.1 coordinate 16,678, forward strand.
TCTAAGTCAACTGATATAGCTCACAACTGTGGCCTACATAAAGTGCAACGCTTAGAAAGAGGCGTGGCTTATTATCTGCAAGCAGAGCACTTAAATGATGCACAATTATCGGCAGTGAAAGCATTGCTTCACGATAGAATGACAGATGTAGTAATGTCTGACTTTCAAGTTGCAAAGAGCCTGTTTGTGAAAAGTGACCCGATTCCTTTGACGTCTGTAGATATGGTTGGTCAGGGAAAAACAGCGTTACAACATGCTAATATTCGGCTGGGTTTAGCTTTAGCTGACGATGAAGTGGATTACCTATTTGACAATTTTAGTCGTTTAGGACGCAATCCTAATGATGTCGAGTTGTATATGTTTGCTCAAGCCAACTCTGAACATTGTCGCCACAAGATATTTAATGCTGATTGGACAATCGACGGACAAGTCCAGCCTAAATCATTATTTAAAATGATTAAAAACACATATGAAAAATGTGGTGAAAACGTACATTCAGCCTACAAAGATAATTCTGCAGTTATGGAAGGTAGTTTTGCAGGGCGTTTTTTCCCATCATCACAGGATAACGAATATCGCTATCATCACGAAGATATTGATATTTTGATGAAAGTCGAAACTCATAATCACCCCACCGCTATTGCACCGTTTTCAGGGGCGGCTACCGGTTCTGGTGGAGAAATTCGTGATGAAGGCGCAACAGGAAGAGGCTCAAAACCTAAAGCAGGTTTAGTGGGTTTTTCTGTGTCTAATTTACGTATTCCAGGTTTTGAACAACCTTGGGAAACTGATTTTGGTAAACCAGCACGAATTGTTAGCGCTTTTGATATTATGACTGAAGGGCCACTCGGTGCTGCTGCATTTAATAACGAATTTGGACGCCCTAGTATTCTAGGATATTTTCGTACCTACGAACAAAAAGTCATCAGTTTTAATGGTGAAGAAGTGAGGGGCTACCATAAGCCTATTATGCTTGCTGGCGGTTTGGGGAATATTCGTAAATCTCACATCCAAAAAGGCGAGATCACCGTTGGAGCTAAATTGATTGCTTTGGGCGGCCCAGCTATGAATATAGGATTGGGCGGCAGTGCTGCTTCATCCATGACGTCAGGTCAATCTAGTGAAGACTTAGACTTTGCTTCCGTGCAACGCGGTAATCCAGAAATGGAGCGCCGTTGCCAAGAAGTGATTGATAAATGTTGGCAAATGGGTGACGACAATCCAATCCAATTTATTCATGATGTTGGTGCTGGTGGTTTATCCAATGCTTTTCCTGAGTTGATCAGTGATGGCGGACGTGGTGGAAGGTTTGAATTGCGCAAAGTGCCTAATGACGAACCTGGTATGTCACCTTTAGAAGTGTGGTGTAATGAGTCACAAGAGCGTTATGTGATGTCAGTTGCACCAGAAAATCTTAAAACATTTGCTAACATATGCCGCCGTGAGCGAGCACCTTTTGCGGTAGTTGGTGAAGCAACCGAAGAGCAGCATCTGACTTTAAGTGACCAATATTTTGATAACGATGCAATTGATATGCCTCTCGAAGTATTATTAGGTAAAACACCTAAAATGCATCGTGATGTCACGTCTAAAACCCTCGACTCGGTATCGATTAATACCAGCTTAATGAATTTAGCTGAAGCGGCAGAGAGAGTGTTAAATTTGCCTGCGGTAGCCGAGAAAACCTTTTTGATCACTATTGGCGATCGTTCCGTTACCGGTCTAGTGGCAAGGGATCAGATGGTTGGGCCTTGGCAAGTGCCCGTGGCTGATGTTGCTGTGACTGCTAGTTCTTTTGATAGTTATCAAGGTGAAGCCATGTCTATGGGTGAACGAACTCCCATCGCATTGATCAACTATGCTGCCTCTGCACGTATGGCAGTAGGTGAGGCATTAACCAACCTAGCGGCGGCAGATATCGGTAATTTAAAACGTATTAATTTATCTGCTAATTGGATGGCAGCAGCAGGACATCCAGGTGAAGATGCAGGTTTATATGAAGCGGTGAAAGCCGTGGGCGAAGAATTATGTCCTGCATTGGATATAACTATTCCTGTAGGTAAAGACTCAATGTCTATGAAAACTACTTGGCAGGATGAGCAAGGTGATAAATCTGTTACATCACCGCTTTCTTTAGTGATTACCGCTTTTGGCGCTGTTCAAGATATTCGCAAGACCTTAACTCCAGAATTAAACTCTAAGATGGGTGAAACTGAATTATTGTTGATTGACTTAGGTCAAGGACAAAATCGTTTAGGTGCATCTTGTTTGGCGCAAGTTTATCAACAGTTAGGTAATGTGGCTCCTGACGTAGATTCTCCTCCAATACTAAAAGGATTTTTTTTAGCGATTCAGCAATTAGTGAATGAAAAACGTTTGTTGGCATATCACGATAGATCAGACGGTGGTTTGTTTACTACTGTTTTAGAAATGGCTTTTGCTGGCAAAACAGGTGTGAATATTCACTTAGATTCACTTAGCGGGCCAGCAATTGAATTATTGTTTAACGAAGAATTAGGTGCTGTGATACAGATCTCTGCCGAACACAAAGAACAGGTAATAAAAATATTTGCCAAGCATGAGATACAGCATTTAGTACACAGTATTGGAAGTATAAATAATACTGACCAAATTGTATTCAAACAAAACAAAGAGGTTATTCTGCACAATAGCCGTGTGTTTTATCGTCAAGTGTGGGCACAAACTACGCTACATATGCAAAAACTTAGGGATAACCCAAATTGTGCTGAACAAGAGCATAAGGCTAAAGCTGATGATAAAGATCCCGGTCTACATGCCAAGTTAAGTTTTGACGTCACTCAAGATGTCGCTGCGCCTTACATACTAAAAGGTGTCGCACCACGTATCGCTATATTACGTGAGCAAGGCGTCAATTCCCATGTTGAAATGGCTGCTGCATTTGACCGTGCAGGTTTTAGTGCCATTGATGTACATATGAGTGATTTACTGTCAGGAAGACAGTCGTTAGATACATTTAAAGGTTTGGTAGCTTGTGGTGGGTTTTCTTACGGGGACGTTTTAGGGGCTGGTGAAGGATGGGCAAAATCCATCTTATTTAATAATAGAGTCAGAGATCAGTTTGCTGAATTTTTCGCGCGGCAAGATTCTTTTTCTCTAGGTGTGTGTAATGGTTGTCAGATGATGTCTAATTTGAAATCTTTGATCCCTGGTGCAGATTTGTGGCCACATTTTGTGACGAATCAATCCGAAAGATTTGAAGCGCGCGTGGCAATGCTAGAAGTTAAGTCAACAAAGTCAGTCTTTTTTGATGGAATGCAAGGCTCGAGAATGCCTATTGCTGTTTCTCACGGTGAGGGTCGTGCAGAGTTTTCTAACGAGCAAGGTGCCATTACTGCCTTACAAAACGCTGCCGTTGCCCTACAATATGTGGATAATTATGGTGCAGTCACGCAAAACTACCCCGCAAATCCAAATGGTTCTCCTCTTGGGATCGCTGGATTAACCAGTAATGACGGTAGGGCAACAATTATGATGCCTCATCCTGAAAGGGTCTTTAGAACGGTATCTAATTCATGGCATCCAGAAGATTGGCAAGAAGACAGTGCCTGGATGCGTATGTTCAGAAATGCTCGTGTATATCTAAAATAGCTTATTATTAATGTTAAGTCGCATAAAGAAATACGCTGTATATGTGACTTTAAATTTAAATGATTAATGATATGGATTAAAACTCACATTATTGGGAGATGGTTTCTGCTAACGATTAGAAAACTCTAATATTGACGTTTATATTTCTGATAAATTCAAGTTATTTGTTAAAGAATAAATAAACCCTTGTATATCAGTAAAATAGTGATTAATATTTGTACTGAAATGACAAGGAGTGAGTCTACTGAATAAGAAAAATGTAAATAATATGTATTCTATAAAATTAAAAATAACAAGAGACGCTCATGAATCGTTCAAATAAAGGCTTTGGTTTAACCGGTGTGTTAATTACGGTTATCTTTCTAATAGTAGCTGCTATCTTCAGCGCTTCGGCCAAATCTGCCACCATAAAACAGTTTCCATCAGACACCACACCTGAGCCGACAATCAAACGAATCCCATTACTTCATTATATGGATAGTACAAATGTATTATTTCTTTCGATGTAACTCGCGATTGTTAGTTTTTTCTTGCTGATTTTTTTTGAGCATTACATATACAGCACTATTACCGCCGTGATTAGGCTGTGCAGTATGGTATGCGATAACTTCGGGCATTTGCCGCAACCACTGATGTACGTAACTTTTTAAAAACCCTGGGAATGGTCGACTTAGTAACCCAAGTCCGTGTTTAATTAATAAGGTACGATCGCCTTTCTTGTGACTATCTAATATGTGACCAAAGAGTAACGTTCTAGCCTGTTCAAATTTATTTTGTTGTAAATTGAGTACGAAATCAATTTTGTATTTACCTAACCTCAGGTTTTTGAAAACACCTTGTTGCACGCCATCTTGTTTAAAGCTGATATGGTCGTATGGATCAACAGGTTCGACCTTTTCAACACTCAGATAATTATTAACTAAGTTTTGACTGGCTTCTATTGACTGCCTTTTCAGTTGTTGTGCTAAAGTATTTTTTTGTTGGCTGGTAGCCACAGTATCTGATTGTTCGATAGGCTTGACGTCTTGAAGTTCGTTCAAAAACTCCTCCAATCCATCAACTACTAATTGATTGTCTACCATTTTGTCCCCACTAACTTATGCTAATCGTAAACTGCAACTCGCAGTGTATATTTATGAACCGTACCTCGTCATTTCAATCGACTATCAGAGATTTCATATTTTTATGTCGCGCTAAATATGCCACAATTTATGTAAGTACTTTCTAACAGGTAAAATCATGATTATAAAATATATTGTTGTTGGCGTTCTCGCTTTGAACCTGCTGAGTGGATGTTCTGAGGTCGATTCTTCTAAAGCCTCTGCATCTAAGATGATGCAATCTAATACAACAGCTAACCCTAAAGTAGATCAATATGAATCTGTTCCTGACGTTCAAAAAGAAGCCATTAAAGTAGGAAAAGATTATCATTCATTTGCTAATCCTGAGTCAATAAAAGTCACTCATTTAAGCTTAGATTTGACAGTAGATTTTGCTAATAAAGTTTTAGTGGGTACCGCCCAATTAGATTTTGAAAAAGTCGATGCTAACGCAACATTGCTGATATTAGATACTCGTGATTTGACTATTAACAGCGTTACGGCCAAGGACAAAGCAGTTAACTTCGATTTATCCAGCGTTGACTCATTTTTAGGTGCGGCTTTAACCATTGATATACCAACCGATGTAAATAGTATTGTAATCAGTTATCAGACCTCACCCACTGCGTCTGGCGTGCAGTGGTTAACGCCAGAACAAACTGCAGGTAAAAAACATCCATTTCTATTTACACAAGCACAAGCTATTCACGCTCGCAGCTTTATTCCGCTTCAAGACTCGCCTCAAGTTCGTATGACTTATCAAGCGACTATTCGCACACCCAAAGAATTACTTGCTGTTATGAGTGCTTCAAATGATCCTAACACGCCGCGAGATGGTGTTTACCAGTTTTCTATGCCGCAACCTATTCCTGCATATTTGATTGCTTTAGCGGTTGGTGATCTAGAATTTAAATCAATGGGCTTGCGCACAGGTGTTTATTCTGAAAAAGGTATTTTAGACGCGGCGGCAGCAGAGTTTTCTGATACTGAGTCTATGCTTATTGCTACAGAAAAAGCATTCGGTCCTTATAGTTGGGAAAGGTACGATTTGCTGATCCTGCCTCCTTCTTTCCCCTTTGGTGGTATGGAAAACCCAAGATTATCATTTATTACTCCCACTGTGATTGCTGGGGATAAGAGTTTGGTGGCACTCATTGCTCATGAGTTGGCTCACTCTTGGTCAGGTAATACCGTTACTAATGCAACGTGGCGCGATCTTTGGTTAAACGAAGGTTTTACTACTTATTTGACGTATCGAATTATGCAAATGATTTATGGTGATGAACGATTTGAGATGGAAGCTGTGTTAGGTCGCCAAGATTTACAGGCAGATATTGATTCGTTACCTGCTAATGATCAAATTATGGCTATCGATTTAAGAGGCCGAGACCCTGATGACGTTTTCAGTAATATTCCTTATGAAAAAGGTGCCTTATTCTTACGTGAGTTGGAACTTAAAGTGGGCAGAGAAAACTTTGACCAGTTTCTATTGAGTTACTTTAAAAAGTTTGCCTTTAAAAGTATCACGACGCAACAGTTCATTAAATATTTAGAACAAACGCTACTCAAAGATCATAGTGACGAGCTATCAAAACAACGTATAAATCAATGGATCTTCCAACCGGGTATCCCTGATGGAGCTCCGGTAACTGAATCCGATGCATTTACTGTTGTAGACCAAGAAAGAAATGCCTGGTTGGCGGGAACTATTCAGGCTAATGAAATTGATAGTGAAAAGTGGGTTGTACATCAGTGGTTATATTTTTTAAACAATATGCCTGCTAAATTAAGTCAACAACAATTAGCCGACTTGGATAAAGAATTCGCTTTGACCATTAGTAAAAACAATGAGATTGCGCATAGTTGGTTGCTGATAAGTGTTAACAATTGGTATCAACCCGCTTTCACTCGGCTGCATGATTATTTAACTTCTATTGGACGTAATAAGTTAGTGAAACCTTTATACAAAGCACTTTCGCAAACACCTGAGGGTAAACTGATGGCTCAAAAAGCATTTGCTGAAGCTAAGGCTGGTTATCATCCATTAACAGTTAAAGCTAACGAAGGTTTCGTTGAGTAAGGTATTAGAAGTGTGAACAGCAGAAAGCCAGTCGGATTGACTGGCTTTCTATTTTAATGACAAAAGGCTCATATAATAAACAACAAGTATTAACAGACCTCTTTAAATAAGGTCTCATCGATAATAGTGTTATCTATGATTGTTTGAGCCATTTGAACACATTTGCCACATTGTGTGCCTGCACCCAACTTTTTTTTGAGCTGGCGCATATTGCCCACGCCATCTTCGAGGACAGCTTGTTTAATAGCTTTATCTGTGACGCCAAGGCATATACAAACAAACATAAAATATCTCAATAAGCGGTATGCAAATAAGAATAATTGTTATTCTCATAAAGATCAAGTGTTTGTTCTCAATATTCTTATAGACTTTGCGATTCAAAAACTCCTAGAAATTTTATATATCCAACCTAAAAAGATTTATCAGGCAAAAATTATTTTTATTCAATCGTATTTATGTGCCAATAAAGTTCTTAAATAATCCTTGTCCCAAAGACGTTGTTGTTAACCTGCGCTGCAGTTTTTTGGTAGGGAAGATTAATTAATATAATTATATAACTGGTCAGCTACAATTTTTATGGCTGAAGCATACTTAACCGTGGAAGATTGTTAATGTTTATAGTTAACTAAATTGAATATAAAAACCGCAATGGCAGCTTTATATAAGTTCTGACTTTAATTATGCGCTTCCAAACCACCCAAGCTTTGCCATCTATTGAGGATGTAGCAAAACAACTCAGCGGTTTTTTCAGTATCATACAAAGCTGAATGTGCTTCATTTTGGTCAAAGCTGATACCGGCAGCCATACAGGCTTTTACTAATACTGTTTGTCCTAAAGCTAAACCAGATAAAGTAGTTGTATCAAAAGATACGAAAGGATGAAATGGGCTGCGTTTAATATGACTTCGTTCGATGGCAGCATTGACAAAACCTTGATCAAAGGCAGCATTGTGGGCAACAATCACAGAACGTTGGCAGTCCGCCGCTTTTTGTTCTTTGCGTACTTTCTTACACAGATCTTTCATTACTTCTGTTTCGTCTAGCGCGCCTCTTAGGGCACAATATGGGTCAATACCATTAAAATCTAATGCTGCTTTTTCTAAATTAGCCCCTTCGAATGGATTGACATGATAATGAAAGGTTTTGTCTGGATAAAAGAACCCGTTTTCATCCATTCTCGTGGTGACGGCTGCAATTTCCAGTAGTGCATCGTTCTGTGAATTAAAACCAGCTGTTTCAACATCAACTACCACGGGAAAATACCCTCTAAAACGATTTTTTATTTTAAATAATTCTGTCATGGAAACCTAAAACATTCTTGAGAAAGACGATTATGGCAAGGTTCTTTTTCAGTAGCCAGTCAAAACGTTAAACCATATAAATATTAATCAAACTCAATTAACTAAATGTTTACCCAATTTGGTCGATATAATTGAATGAAGCGGGGGCTCTTAATTAATGATCAATAAAGTTATAACGTTTATTCTGTGTGGTGTTTTAGTGTCAGTGTCTGTTAATACTTCATCTGCGTTACGTCAATATAATGCAAAAGTTGAGAATTCAGATTGGCAGCTCAAAGATGAAAGTCGTTTGCGATGTACATTAAGCCATAAACTTCCTGGTTATGGAGAGGCTATGT
>NZ_CAJXPA010000059.1 GCF_913058035.1 uncultured Paraglaciecola sp.
GTATTACTTTCATCGTATAACTCGATGTTTAACTCCAACACGCTCAATTCACCGTCTTTATTATCAAGGTTAATCGATAGACTTTTATCTGACACTTGGATGTATTTACGTAATACTTGAAGAATATCTTCAGTTAACTGTGGTAAATAATCGGGCTGTTTATTTCGACTATTACGCTCATGTGCAACAATAATTTGCAGCCGTTCTTTGGCTTTCGACGCCGTTGTGACTTGGTTTTCTTTTTTCCGTAAAAAATAATTCAGTAATGCCATATTAACCTCCAAACAAGCGACTAAGAATGCTTTTTTGTTCAACTTGTAAAAATCTAAATTCAACTGTTTCACCTAAGAGACGCTCAATAACATCTTGGTAAGCTTTCCCTGCATCACTTTCAGTATCTAAAATTACAGGTTCACCTGCATTTGACGCTTTTAGTACTGCAGGTGACTCTGGAATGACACCTAGTAAAGGTATGGCTAAAATATCTACTACATCTTCAACACTTAACATTTCGCCTTCTGCTACTCGTTTAGGTGAATAACGTGTTAGTAATAAATGTTCTTTAATCGGCTCTAAACCAAGCTCAGCTCGACGAGAGCGGCTTGACAGCATTCCTAAAATTCGATCAGAGTCACGCACTGATGATACTTCTGGATTAGTGGTAACTATTGCTTCATCAGCATAATAAAGTGCCATCATCGCACCTGCCTCAATACCTGCTGGAGAGTCACATATAATATATTCGAATGTTTTACCAAGCTCTTCAAGCACTTTTCCCACATTTTCTTTGGTCAAAGCATCTTTATCTCGTGTTTGTGACGCGGGCAGTATTGATAAGCTACTAACACGCTTATCTTTAATAAGAGCTTGATTTAAGGTGGCTTCGCCATTAATTACATTGACAAAGTCATACACAACACGACGCTCACAACCCATTATTAGGTCTAGATTACGAAGCCCAATATCAAAATCAATTAGAACAACCTTGTGTCCTTTTGACGCTAAACCAATTCCGATAGCGGCGCTTGAAGTCGTTTTACCCACTCCACCCTTACCTGATGTAACAACTATTATTCGTGCCATAGACCGAATATCCTTCATAAATAAAAGTTAGATGAGTTTTGATGACGTCAATTCAGCGCCATTCAACTGTATATATACCGGTGAGCCCCAATGCTTGTCCATTGATTCACTCAGCCAATAGTTTCCATTAATTGATACAAGTTCAGCCTCAAGGTTTTGACAATAAATCTGTGCTTGATGATGACCTTTAGCACCTGCAAGCGCTCTTCCACGTAATGAGCCATAAATGTGAATATTGCCATCTGCAATAACCTCAGCACCCGCAGAAACAGAACCAATCACCACTAAATTTTGCTCTTTTGCATAAACTTGTTGACCTGAACGAACCTGCCCACGATGTATTTTATCGCCATATAATCTACTTTCACGAATGGTTTCTGTTTCTTTATATTTTGCTTCAATCGCTTCATTATTGTTGTCTTTTTTGCTCGGAACGCCGGCTTTAGTAGCATTTAAAAATGAATAACCAAGCTCTCGAATAAGGCTGCGTTGCTCTTTAGAAACAGAGCCAGTAAAGCCGACAAATGTGAATTTTAATTCTTCAAGCAATATTTTTATAGCTTGGTAGTCAAAAGAAGAATCTACTTCTTCAATATCAACCATGACAGGGAATAAGTAAAAAAAGTCTGGCGCCTGTGCAATTTTTTTTACTAAATTAGCGCGTATATCTGCTAAGTTTAACGTTTTTAAATGTAAAACAGATAGAGTAAAACTCGTACCTTTAAATTCAATGCTACCATCAGCCATAGAAGAAATATCCCAAAGTAAAATAACTCAGCGTACTCAGATATCAGGCTTCTGACACTGCATTTTGCGCATTGTAACGTCAATAACAAAAAATAAAAGGGGCAAGAGTCAATTTAAATTAACGTCATTAATTCTATTACCAGGAAATAGGGTGTTTTAATGTTGAGAAAACACGTTGTTTTCAATATTCGGGTGCCGTAGCAGATGATTTTAAAAGATAATGATACGCATGCAATATTTTGTGTTTAAAAGATGTGTGGGATGTTGATGGCTGGCATAAAACGTAATCTTGGAAATGTGAATTCAGCGTTTGTGCGGTGATATTCATCACTAATCATATTATTTTCAGTGCCCCCAAGTCGTGTTGATGTTATTAATCAGTAGGACTGTCGTTGAAATATCGTAGATTGTTTGTACCTCATCTAGAGGATGTGTGCGAAGAAACTGACAATGTTTAGCCTGGGGTATATGAGTTGTGTGCAGGCAGAGATAAAAGATTTTACAGGTCAGCAGATTATTAAAAGAGCAGACTAATAGGTTGTCGAAAGTAAAATAATATCAATAATTTAAATTGAGTTATTTATTTTAAATAAAAGGTTTGTCATTAAAGAAAGCTAAATCTACCTTAATTTGCATCAAATCAAGTATTCCGATTGGTGAGTCATAAGTCATACCGACCTAAAGATGGTATATTACGATTCATGCATATTTATTTGCTAACCTAGCAATGTCAACAGAAAAACCTATTTACCAAATGAGTCTCCTTATAAATAATGTCAGAATTAACAAAATATTTTCATGCAAAATAGTTACACACCCGGGAAACATCTGCTTTTAGACCTATATCAAGCAAGGAATTTAAGCGATCTAAGTTGCGTTGAGCAAGCGTTAATGGAAGCCGCATCAGCTTGTGACGCTATAGTATTGCAAAAAAACTTTCATAGTTTTGGAGAAGAACAAGGTATCACTGGCATGCTTTTACTCGCCGAATCTCATATAAGCATACATACCTGGCCTGAAAGTCACTTTGCTGCCGTAGACATATTTATGTGTGGCAATTGCGATCCTAATTTAGCTTTAGCGCCGATTAAAAAACATTTCTGTCCAGAGCGTGTTGATGTGCGTGAGTTTGATAGAGGTACTTCATTGAAGAAACCCTCACCAACAGATGGGCCAATTTGATATGCCGAACGACGAAACATATTTACCTGAGGGACAATCTAAGCAGAAACAATCTGCTACGTTGATTTATGCAGCATTTATCGCTGGTTTATGCTCAATTATTTACGAACTATTGATTGCCACCACTGTGTCTTATTTTATGGGCGACAGTGTGAAGTTTTTCTCACTTACCATTGGGCTATACATGGCCGCAATGGGTCTTGGCTCTTATATATCCAAATTTATTACAGACAAACTATTGCAACGCTTCGTGATTGCGGAAGTTTTGCTTGGGATCATTGGCGGTGTCAGTGTCCCTTTATTATATTTCACCTACACTACGACTGCATTATTCTACCCAACTTATGTAGTGCTCACTTTATGTATCGGATTTTTAATTGGATTAGAAATTCCTTTTTTAACGAGATTAATGGAGAATTATCAAACTCTTAAATCTAATATTGCCAACATACTATCCTTTGATTATCTCGGCGCGTTGATCGCTACCATTGTATTTCCGTTTTTTCTTTTACCTGTTATGGGTATCTATCAATCATCATTACTGTTTGGACTCATCAATATGTCGATTGCAGCGGTGGTATTGTATACACATAGAACGACGCTTGGAAAAGCAGGTAAAAAGCTTCAATTTTTAACAGCTTTTATGAGTTTAGTTATTTTGGTTATGTTAGTGTTTTCTAGTCAGGCATTGAAGCACTGGGATCAGATGCTTTATAATGGGCGTATTGTGCATAGCGAACAAACACCGTATCAAAAAATTACGCTAACCAAAAGCAAAGACGACCTGCGACTTTACTTAAATGGTGTTTTACAGTTCTCGTCTGTGGATGAGTACCGATACCATGAGTCCTTAGTGATGGTGCCTATGACTTATGCTAATAAAATAATTGAACGCGTATTGGTGTTGGGTGCAGGAGATGGTCTAGCGGTAAGAGAACTACTTAAGTACCCAGAAATCAAACAAATCGTTTTAGTTGATTTAGATTCCAGAATGACTGAGCTAGCGATGAATAATGCGCACTTAACAGATATTAATTTAGCAAGTTTAGCTGATAAAAAAGTGCAGATCGTGATTGATGATGCCTTTGTCTTTCTCAAGAAAAACAATCAACCTTTTGACCTTATTATTAATGATTTACCTGACCCCAACACCATCGCACTCTCACGTTTATACAGTAAGCAGTATTATCAATTAGCCAGAGAAAATTTAATGTATGACGGCTTAATGGTGACACAAGCAACTAGTCCATTTTTTGTCAGACCTGCATTTTGGAGTATTGTAAAAACTATAGAAGCAGCAGGTTTCAATTCTACTTATCCTTACCATACAAATGTGCCATCTTTTGGTGATTGTGGCTTTGTGTTAAGCGCACTACAACCAATAAAATTGACACCTAAACGCTCTTTAAAAGATAGCCTTTTCTTAACTCAAGAATCTTTGTTGTCTATGTTTATATTTGAAAAAGACCTACAAATATTAGACGTTGATGTCAATCAAATTGATAAACCTGTCGTTCTGGATTACTACTTAAATAGTTGGCGTTATTTTAGTGATTAAGGCATCTGAACTAAAAATATTTTAACTATTTTAATTATTTTAATTATTTTAATTAATCGGACCGTTATTATAAAAATGTTGAACGAGCTAAAATTTTCGACTGGAACACATCGATGTAATTGGTTATTAAGACACCCATATGAATTTTTCTTTTTACTCATATTCAATTAAATGATGATATTTTCACTGTCACTGCTTAGATTAGTTATTAAGTGTCAAATCCATTGTGTTATCCAAAATATTTAGTATGGCTTTGTTTAAATCCTTCTCCCAATTACCTAAGTAAATTACAGATTTAAAGCAGAGTTATGGACTTTAAAGATGTTAAGGTTGAAAACAAAGTTATTGGTGAACACTATTTAATAAGTTAACCATATCACTCTGAAAGCTATCTAATTAGGTGGTTATATCAATAGTGTTACGGACACTAACGAGTTGATTTTTGTTTTTTGGGAAACTGTATGAATAATAAAGCATTTCAAGAGTGTTATCCTGACGATCTGAGTCATTGTTATGGTTGCGGAGTAAATAACCCCGAGGGCCATCACTTAAAAAGCTATTGGCATAATCAGCAGACTATCGCTCGCTTCACCCCTGAGTCATACCATACTGCGATCACTGGATTTGTTTATGGAGGTTTAATCGCTTCATTAATTGATTGCCACGGAACGGGTAGTGCTGCAGCAATGGCTTTTCGTAATGAAGAAAGAACCATGGATACACTGCCAGCGATCAGGTTTGTTACAGGGGCATTGAATGTTAGTTATTTAACACCGACCCCACAAGGAGTTGAGCTTGAACTGATAGGTTCTTTTATCGAGGTCAAAGAACGTAAAATTATTGTTGATATTATCGTTTCAGCAGATAGTGTGATTTGTGCTAAAGGTACTGTTATTGCTGTTAAAATGCCTCAAAGCATGGCACTCAAGCAATGAAATTCAAACATTGTGACAACAACAGCTCTGCAACGAAAATAACATGTCATACATTATTACTTTCACGAAATTAAAATAAGTATCCATATAGTGATTACAAATAGTTATGTGAAAATGACATTGGTAAAAACGATAAGAGGGTAGGGTAACTGATGCAGCGCGAACAAATTTTACTTGTTTACGATCGTGAATGCCCTGCTTGCAATGCTTATTGCAAGGTCGTGAAGATCAGGGAAAGTGTAGGTGATTTACGCATAGTTGATGCAAGGAAAAACAGTGAAGTAATGAATGAAATCACAGCACAAGGTCTCGACATTGACCAAGGAATGGTTTTGAAAATGGGTGAACAACTCTACTATGGCGCTGATGCTATACATACACTGGCATTGATAGGAAGTCGATCGGGGATATTGAATCGTTTAAATTATTGGATGTTTAAATCAAAAATAATCTCAAGAGTTTTTTATCCGCTTCTTAGAGCGTCTAGAAATTTATTATTGAAAATACTTAAAAAAACAAAAATTAACAATTTAAAAGATAAAAGTAATGATAGATTCTAACTATCTTATGAAACTTAAGCCACGCACTATACACAACATGGTCAGGTGATTCTGAATGTTTTCTATACACTTTACAGTGTTAGCGTTGTGTACATAATCGAACTGCAATAAAAAAAATCGATAGAATTTCAATAGGTATTTATAGGGAGATTGTAAGAATGAGAGCTTCTTTATACATGTTTTTTGTAGTGGTGTTTATGTGCGGTTGTGTTGTCGTTCCAACTAAGGACTTATCAGCGAAAAATAAATGCGAAATATCAAGTGATCGCAAGACGCTGAAGATGATTAATGGTTTCGAAGACACACAAACATACTATTCAATCACTGGGCTTATTTTACTGCCAATCACAGGTGTTATATCTGGTGTGTATGTGACTATCAACAATATTTATCATATTGGTGAAGAGGCAATTGTCTGCGGGACAGGCAAACAGATTTCCCCATAAAGGTAATAAACCAATTAGTTTATTGGGGCAATTTTGTACTTTTTACTTATCTATAGTCAATTTCAACAATATAGCTATGAAGACACATTTCCATCATATAGTTGGATTTAACATTTTTGTATAATTTTAAAAGATTAATAATTGCAAAGGCCTTTTCTTAATTTTTTATTGGTTGGACCCATCACAGAGGTATTGATGATACGTTAAACCACAGCAATAAATTTAAAGTTGACCGACTTTATACATCACAACACAAAAACACCGCAGTAATAATCAGATTGAACTACTAATACACTTATTGACTTATTATTTTAATTAACAGTGCGCTTTTTTATCAATTTTAACTATTGGTGTGAGTGAAATAGTGTCAATAAAGTAAATATGTTTGATGCTTTGTAAGCAGCCATCGATTCACAGCAAAATGTTAATATTTTATCTTTTAGTGTGTTTTGACCAGCCTTTTTGTAATTGGTAGATAACTCAACATATGAATCAACTATATCGTTGCCTGGAGGTGTTTTATCTCCGTTTCCAATCACTACGTAAGCCGCAATTTCGGGTAGTGTCGGGAATTTAACTTTTACTTAGACTGAGAACACTTTGAACCCGCCAGGATCAGCATTTTTTTGGCGCGAGCACAAACAAAAATATAACCTTCCTCGTCCATTTATCCCTCATCGCCAGAAAATAACCAACGTTCGCCGTCAATTTCACGCAGTGCTTTCCTGATTCGTTAAGTAAGTTCAAATACCCCTTCATTACTTGGGGTCCGGTACAAATAATCTCTCCCGACTCACCGAACGGTATGTCATGATTATCTATTTCATCGTCACGGATTTTCATCTTTGCATTGAGCAAAAGAAAGCCGATTGACCCAAGTTTGTAACGCTTGGGTGGATTGGCAATATAGCAAGGTGCAGTCTCGGTCATGCCAAACTCATCAGGTATCTTATTTTCACCAATAATAACTGGAAGTGCATCGTAACTTCCATGAGTGAGTGTTGCAGTTCCTGATACAACGACTATTAGTTTGGTAAAGTTAAATTACCAAGTAGATAACATTTGATAGATGATATTCAAGAATTTCAATAATTTATAAATATTAATGCAATGTTTGAGGTTATTTACAAAGCATCTAATGCTTTTATTTTACTAATTAAAATTTACAGCACTTTTATAAGTAAAAATTAGCCTAACAGGTCGTAAACCTGTGACCTTTGAGCCAAATAGTAAAACTGTATTGAACTAGGGTATTAGCAAACCAGTTGACGAATGCATGCTCAAATGATCCTAAATATTCGACTGTGATACAGTAGATTTATTTTATAAACTGTCTATAACGAGTTAAAAGTCAGTTTTAGTCTGATAACTTATTTTTATCATTAAGGATTTTTATGCGTAAATTTTTTTTATTAAATAGTATTTTAGTATTAGGTTTAAGTGCTTGTGCGCAGCCAAGAATGGTGGCTACAGACCCATCAGAACTTAAAAAAAACGATAATAATTATGCGTTTGGTGAAAAATGTGAAGATGCAAAATATCAACTTGAAAAAACAGTTGAAGAAGGTCAATTATCTGATTTAAGAGAATTAAAACGCAACATTGAATTGTACTGCGTTTGGCGCAGAAATTAGTATTTCAGAATAGTGTCGGATATAGATTCGAACTATTATAAAAAATATTAACTACACAATTAATTTTATAAAATTTTCACTGGGACTGACGAGGATATCCGACACAAATATTAGGTTTTTAGAATAGTTATGTGGTCTTATCGGCAAATTCTGTCTTGATATATGTACTTGATTGTATTTCAAATTTTTGGTAAAAATCGTTCTAGTAGCTCTGCATTTGTTGGATATTTCTCAAGTAACTCAGCCAGTTTTCTCGCGCCATCTAAAGGTTTTAGATGGGAAAGTGCTCTACGTAAAATTCTAACTTTTTCGAGATCTTTAGCATCTAAAAGGATTTCCTCGCGGCGCGTGCTGCTTTTGGCAACATTTAATGCAGGAAATACTCGTTGATTGGCGATCTCTCTTGATAAAACAATTTCCATATTACCTGTGCCTTTGAATTCCTCAAATATCACTTGGTCCATTTGGCTGCCTGTATCGACGAGTATGGTGGCTAAAATAGTGAGCGACCCGCCATTTTCAATTTTTCTAGCTGAGCCAAAAAGTTTACGTGGTATTTCCAACGCTCTTGAGTCAAGACCTCCAGACATTGTTCGTCCGCTGCTTTTTCGTCCTGCATTATGGACGCGTGATAGTCTTGTTAGAGAGTCGATGACAATCATAACATCATGTCCAAGACCTGCTTCTTTGCGTGCAGTTTTTAAAAGCTCATTGGCCACACGTACATGTTGTTCATAACTTGCATCCGTGGATGAAGCATGGACTTCTGCTGGTACACTTCGCTTAAAATCAGTCACTTCTTCCGGACGTTCATCAATAAGCAATGCATAAAGTTTTATATCGGGATAAGCTTTTCCTACTGCTTGACAAATATGTTTTAAGATAGTTGTTTTACCGCAGCCTGGAGGAGCGACAATTAACCCCCGCTGGCCCATGCCAATTGGTGTGATCAAGTCCATCGCTCGTGCAGTAAGTTCTGTAGAACCTAATTCTAGGCGAATACATTGATTGGGATTGATGGCTACGCCATTTAAAAAACGCTTTTGAGGATCATCTTTAGATGCATCCTTTACAGCCTTTTCAACTTGTTTGGGTTCTTTATTTCTGGTGTCTTTCAAAGATAATATTTTTCTGGTCATGGTTTCACTTTATAACTCTGGATAATTAAGTGTTTGCGGCTTGCTTGAGTCAATTATCATAGGTGACTATTCAATTCTTGGATAACAACAGACTGATACGCAAATGGGGGAGAAAAGTTGTGCCTCTGATTATAAAATAAAATTAACATAACGTTCACGTTAATATTCGTTTCATTTGTGGTTATTTATTCATCCAACTTGACTAACATTACACGTCGAACATAATGTTAGCAAAATTCTTTTATGTGAGCTGAGCCAAATGCCAAACAAATATTTATCATTCTAATCTAACACTAAATTGTCAACGTGTAGTAAATTAAAATTGATGAAGTCTCAACGAGTTAATCAATATATTGATGATAAACACAATGTACAACCGCGCTGGGCCGTCCTCGATTTGCTCGCATTTATAATCATTTTATAGTTTGGAATACTTAAACTTAATATTTTATATCATACCAAATATACTATTTGTTTTGTTCCGTTCACTGATAAATTTACTATAGAAAAATATTAATATCCCATTCGATAGCGTATCAGGAAATTTTTATACGGAGATGTTTTCACAGCCATTTAATATTGGTTCTAAGCTGTCCCACCATGTCTACTATTCATATCCAGACACACGTTCAGGATATGGTCCTTGGTATAGGGGTTGAGTCATTGCGATTTGCCACCAGGATGACATGAGTTCACGCATTGTTTTAGACGCTATATTTTCAGATTGCAACACTTCGGCCAGTGCCTTGTAGAGTTCTTCTGGCATTCCGTCTTGTGATCCGTTGTTAGTATTAATGAAACGAGTAGGCTCAAAAAAATACATCTTAAATTTATTGATTGAATTCATATTTGGAGACAAAGAAACTTTGCCGCCTTGCAGCATTTTATTAAGCTGAATGCATAGCGTCGGCATTGGGAATGGCGATCCCATATGAAAGCTAACAGAAACAGAGGGCTCATCACCAATGGATATCACTTCATGCATCGCACCAGAAGGTATAAACAAAATTTGTCCTGGTTTTAAATTAAACTCAATAGCCTCAGATGCCATTCTCCCATCGAAATCGCTGTGGTTAAAAATCACCATATCAGAATGTTCTTTTGAAACAGGCCAGACTCGAACAAGCTTGCAACCAGACATATGAAACAAAAATCCATCAAAAAGATCACAATGAACATCATAACGATGTTCACCGCAGCTCATCCACATTGTTGACCTGAGGTAACTCCCCATAGGATGACATGTTGCCATTTTTTGCTCAAATATTGTGTTGTATATTTGCCAAGCCCAGTCCGCATTGTTACGCACTGTTCCATCACCCGCGCAAAAATCGATTAAAGGAAGACTACCATGAACGGGCTGGGCACTATCAATGCGATGTTTAAATTGCTCAAAGCTTGCAGGATCTTTCTGGTCAAAATATAAAAGTGTCGATTCATTAACTTCAACAGAGCGTTCCCTGAACTGCATATCTGCTTCACTTAGGTAAGCAGCAAACATATCTAAAGCCCATGGCACAGGATCAACAGGATGCACTATCTTGCCAGAAAAATTAACAAGCATAGGGGTAAGCGTTTGAAGGCAGTCACTGGGCTCAGTCATGAAGTTATCTGCACCGGAAAAATGTTGAAGGCTAATAAATAGGTTTCTGATCAAAAGCTTAGGTATCTGAACAGGGTTTGTATATTGTAACACAATATACTTTATCAAAATTTGATGTTCTTCTAAATAAATCTATAGTTGTATATTATTTCTATCAAAACTGGTAACAAACTTTGTACGACACTAGTTAAATTTACAAGACATTGTTAGTGATGAGCTTGTGGTAATTCAATTCTTCGATTAATCATTATTGACTGACTCGGAAGTTTGAAAGTTAATAACGTTATTGCTTCTGAGCCCTAAAGTGATTTTAAAAATAAATTCATCAAGCACTGGTATTAATAAACAATTACTAATGATACCAGTGCTTAAAAAGGGTTGAAACTAGACAGTTTCGGCCGATTTCACAAGTATAGAACTCAAGGTGCTACCCGCGTTGCGATATTTTGAAATCCGCTGATAATCATCAGACTGCATCCAAGCTAATGCTGCAACTTTCGATGGGAATTCAATCAGAACTGAACGAGTAGCGTCCCACTCACCTCCAAGAACAATCGGTTCTTCATCGACGCTTAAAAGTTTGCCATCAAACTTGGCGAATACTTCTTCGAACTGACTTTCATATTTGTCATATTCAGTTCGGTCATGAATGGTAAGTCTGGAAATAATGTATACAGTCATATTTTATAATCAATAATGTTTAGTACTTAAACCATAACACAGACAACAGTAAACACTTATTCACACCTGAAACTAATTCGAGTATGTAGGATATATCGACTTTATTAAGTTATGCAATCCTTGACTCTTTTTCAATCTACCTCAAGCTATTTGGAGCGAAATTTTTACTGCATCATCATAGTCCGAGTAAATATATTACTTTATGTTCATAACTCAATTTAAGTTTTTATCAATTGGGATGGATATAACTAACAAGCCGGTCTGGTTGCATCATTTTTAATGACTTGTTCATGTACACGTTCAGTTCATTTTCACCTGTGAAATATGTTAAAGGTGTAGGAATAGAAACGTGGACTTGCATACGACCGTCAATATTGATAGATATTTAACCACTGCAGGAGCTAAAATGTTAAACGATAATACATCATCATCTCTTCCAAGGCTTATTGCTTCTTTGAGGCATTACAAATACAACACAGCTAGCCTCACCTTATGCCAAAATATAAGCACCTTTGTGATGAATCGAAAACATACCTGCTGCACCAGTTTTTCCTATGCCGGTTGATATGGTTGCTTGCGTATTCAGGGCTGCAGAATTAGCCAAAGAATTAATCATAACGTTCACTAAGAGTTTATGCCCACTGACTATTGCTTGAATTTGATATTTTTAGACGTTAGTCAGCGCCACTGCGCTCAATTAACAGATGAAAACCTCTAGACGCAAACAGGCATCACTGGATTTAAGACGCTTTCCAGATTGCGCCTCAGAGACATTTAATTTACATCATGTGTTTAAACGTTTGGCATCATTTTTTGAATAACATTTATTTCTTTGTAATTTACCTAAAAATGACATTTCGACACTAGTCTCGATAATTTCGGCAAACGTTTTGACAGTACACTTTGCAAAATCATGCATTTATGTTGCGTGCTGTATTTCGAATCAGATTTCTTTGAGCTATTTAGGATTATCTTGGGTGAGATAAATTAAAAGTATATGGTTAAGCAGCTGATTAATGATACTTATTGATATCGTTGTTAATGACTTTTCCATCAAATTCAATGTTGTCGAGTCTTTGCATATTCGTAACAGATTGGATGAAAACTATTATTTTCTTCATATTTTCCTTATTTTCTGTGATTTACCCTCATTTATTGTTTTATGTTTATATCAGCCATCTTGATGGTTGAACTTTTTTTTTTGATTATAATAACTTTAATTAAAAACAATTATTGCGGAAATTTGATTCTATGTTGTCCATCTCTTCTAGTTTTTCTCTTACTCGTTTGGAGCGAAAAATGCGCTGTGCCGACAGTTATGCTGATTGGAAAGTTGCTGCTCTTGAGCATGACACCATGTCTGGTTTTGAAGCATGGAAAGTCAAAGATGAATCGAAAAGTTATGATTATGTCAATATTCGCTCCAGAATAGATGCGCTTAAACAACTCAGACTTCAGGAAGATGATATTGGTTTATTATTTGCGTTGAATGAGGGTATCCACGGAAATCAGGGAGGAATGGGAAAATCTGATCTCTATAAAAAAGCTAAGTTTGGCACAAAAAGACTTATTGAGGAATACGTTGACGAAATAGTGGGTGCACTTGAACATATATCCAATATTCCAGAGTCCAGTGAAATCACCAGTGAAGATAAGTTAGACTTTTTTGAACGTGCTAGCCATTGTTTCGGCCGTTCAGCTTTGATGTTGAGCGGTGCCGGATCACTCGGTCATTTTCATCGTGGTGTGATCAAGACCTTATTTGAACATAACGTATTACCCACTGTTATTTCTGGTTCAAGCGCCGGTTCCATTTCAGCGGCCATACTTGGAACTTACTCTGACGACGAATTACCGTCTGTATTACATGGTAATAATGTACTTGATCCCCTGCAGACTGAGATTGATAACCGTCCTAAAAGGCTCATTCGTAAACAATCTGACTCAGCATCATTGAAAATAATGCTGGAGGCTATCATTCCTGATATTACCTTCCAAGAAGCCTATGAAAAAACAGGGCGGATGATTAGCATCACAATCGCACCTTATGAAGAGCACCAGTCATCAAGATTAATGAATGCAATTACTTCACCTAATGTTTATGTGCGTTCGGCAGTTATGGCATCTTGTGCTGTACCTGGTGTTTACCCGCCTGTGATGCTTATGGCGAAAAATGTATACGGTGAGGCTCAACCACATTTACCGGAACGACGTTGGGTCGATGGAGCAGTTACGGATGACTTACCTGCTAAAAGACTCGCTAGGCTCTATGGGGTTAATCATTATATTGTCAGTCAAGCAAACCCTTTAGCGCTGGCTATAATGAAGGGCGAACAGTATTTGCCTGTGTCTACAGGTGCAAAAAAAGTCTTTCGATTATCGACACATGAAATTTTGAAAAGTGGCGAGAGGTTTAGCCGCCGCTATCTCCGTAAAATTCCTGATGTGGGAAAAGCAATGAGTATGTTCTATTCGGTTATGGCTCAAGATTATAAAGGCGATGTAAATATTGTGCCTAATTTTAACTTCGTCGACCCGCAAAAACTTTTGGGTCAGCTCACCTCTAATGAAATCCAAGAACTAGTCATTGAGGGTGAGCGTTCAACTTGGCCACAATTAGAACAAATTAAAGTTTGTTCTAAAATCGGTCATAAATTAGAACAAATACTCGATCATCATACTGATCATAATGTTAAACGTTTTTATAAGAAGCGCCGCTGAGCAGAAATTGATGCTGAAGTCAGCCAGGAATATATGACTGGGTAAGCATCAATTTTAAAGCGTGGCTTAAAAAATCCAAAACTGAGCCGACAGGAACTGTATGGACAAGAATAACCAGTTTAATAAATGTCACGTATGACTTTTTTTAAACACAAAGCTAAACTGACCCCTGTGACACTATTCGAAATTATTTATGCATAGATTTTTTTACAAAAATAGGGTTTAAAAAATGGACAGAGTACTTTTAGGTTTTCCCGATACACTATTAGTTTTTATTAATACTCTTAATTGACCAAACATTTTTTTGAGCTGTCAGTTAGAGACCTTTAATTGAACATAAAAGTACATCATTTATTGTTGTGATCAATTGAGTCTTATATTAAAGGCAGGATTCAAAGTTAAGCCGTGTTTTCCCTCTAATTTTATAATATGTAATGAAAATTCGACTTGGAATAAAAGTTATGAAAATAAAAACCATTCAGAATATTAAAAATATTAGAAATATTAGAATCAAGATCGTTGCCCTAATTATTTTAGTACTTTCCAGCTCTATTGCACTCGCTGAGATTTATGATTTTACTGCTGCCAAGAGTATTTTAGATGCATATGTAGAAACTAATAAAATTGCTGGAGGTGTCATTCTTGTGATCAAAGATGGTGAGGAACTTCTGCATGCAGCCGCCGGTAAGCAAGATATTGAAGCGAATAAAGATATGAAAATTGATAGTCTTTTTCGCATTGCTTCTCAAACAAAAGCGCTAACATCTGTTAGTGTTATGATCCTACAAGAACGCGGACTTATTAATTTTACAGACCCTATCTCTAAATATATTCCTTCCTTCAAAAAGACGAACGTTTTAGTCGTTAACCCTGACAAGTCTCATAGTATAGTCCCTGCGATTCGTGAGATCACAGTGCATGATCTTATGACACATTCTGCTGGCATAAGTTACGGATGGGGCGTCAATGAAGGCGAGTGGAGAAAATTAGGACTACACGGTTGGTATTTTGCGGATAAAGATCAAACCATGAAGCAAGCCTTAGCGCCGATCACAACATTGCCTCAACAAGCTCAACCTGGCTCAGAGTTTGTTTATGGTCACAGCACAGACTTACTTGGGGTCATAATTGAGTCCCTGTCTGGCAAGAGTTTGAAAGATTTTTTTGAAACAGAAATTACTGGACCATTGGATATGATGGATACACATTTTTATGTTCCTCAAAGTAAATTAAATCGCCTAACTACGGTTTATAGCGCCACAGATAGTGATATAAATAGAGCTAGTGACACCAATATCGTAGATGATTTGATGGTTAACCAAGGTCATTACGCTAATGGTCCCATGAAAGCTTACTCAGGTGGTGCAGGGTTAGTTTCAACTTCTGGTGACTATGCAAAATTTCTTCTAATGTTACTCAACCAAGGCACACTAAATGGAACCAAAATACTGTCGCCCTCATCTGTAGTTAAAATGATAAGCAATCAAATACCTTACATTGATATGGATTGGAACGATGGATTTGGTTATGGTTTCGCGCTAGAACTAGGTAAAGAAGGAGATCTAAAGGGTAAAACACTGCAATATGGATGGGGCGGCGCATATCATTCAAATTATTATGTTCGTCCAGAAGAAGGTGTAATAGTGGTATATCTTACCCAATTAAGACCATCAAAAGATCTTAACGATTGGGACGAGATAAGTGCAGTTATCAAGATAGCTCTGGGCATAAAACCTTAAATTTAAAATTTTGGAAGCATATGAGGCATCTGTTCCAAGTAACAACACAAATTATGGTTAGTTTACATTTCAATCAGTAAGCCCCAACAATGCGCTGTTTAATTGCTAGCTATTATTGGGATACTCAACTATTTAGTTATTAATTATTGTTGCGATGACAGAGCCAACCAAAAAGGCTTCATATCAATCAAAGCATTCCATGAACGAGTATTTCATGTTGTCAAACGACTAGTCGTTTTGAATGACCTTACATCTAATCATTTATTTATTTTTAGATTATTTTATAGTTTTCTATATGCTTTTTTTTGACTGACTTTTACTAATAGCGTGAATATTGATTAAATTCAAGGCATCTTATGGAAGATATAGATAATGTATTCAGTTCTTCCTGTCATAACTAATCCCGATCGGTTCCGATACTAATAAAACAAAAATGTTAAAATAATCATTTGTAAATGAAAACAGATAAGTGCCCTTGAATGTCTAAAGTTGTATTGTTAAAAACGGGTATAGAACTACCTATGAATGGAGAAATGGTGTACTTTAATTATTTCTGGTTACGTGATAATTGCTCCACCTCGTGGGATCGGAGTACTCAGGAACGTACCTTTGATATTCTTGATGAATCTGATGATTTGCATACCACGAGCGCTTGTTTAAAAGAGAACACATTGAACGTTATTTGGAGCGATGGCTTTGAAAGTGAATATGACCTGAATTGGCTTGAACGTTGGCACACAGGAGATAATCACGGAGATTTAGCCGTGCGTACTCGCAAAACTTGGTATGGCGATCATTATCCGGACATGGCACGTTTTGTCTATGGTGACGTAATAGATAACCCTGCTAGTGTGGCTGACTGGGCGGAAGCGATGCTAGACGAAGGTGTTGCCTTAATTCAGAACATGCCAAATTCAGACGAAGGACTAAAAGTCTTATGCGAACTTTTTGGAACTGTGCGTCCATCTTTTTCTGGTTATACCTTTGATGTGAAATCCAAAGCAAACCCTGAGAATCTTGCCTACACTAGCAAAGCACTTGAGTTGCATACTGATCTGCCTGCAGAAGAGTTAGCACCTGGCATTCAGTTTTTGCATTGCCGAGTCAATGATGCACAAGGTGGTAATAGTTTGTTTGTCGATGCGACTGCAGTAGCTAATGTATTGAAACAAACATATCCAGCGTATTTTAAAATACTTACAGAATACGAAGTACCTTATCGTTATACTACTGATAATCAGGATGTGCGCACTAAGCAATTAATCATTGAGCTAGATCCAAATAATGGCGAAGTTAGCGGTATTAATTTTAGTCAACATTTGGCCGATGTATTCGATTTTTCTCAGCGTGAAATGGATATATTTTATCCTGCTTTTCGTAAGTTTGGGCAGATGTTGCAGGACGCTAAATACTTGATGACTTTCCGTCTCAATGCTGGAGAGTGCATTGTGTTTGACAACCACCGTATTGCCCATGGCCGAGCTTCTTTTATCAAGGGCAGTGGTGCTAGGCATTTGCGAGGTTGTTACGTCGACCGAGGCGATCTTCGCAGCGTATATCGTGTTCTGCGAGGTAGAAATCCAAAACCTGTGGCTGCGCTGCAGCCATCTCAAAAGATGCAACCGGTCGAAACCTTTTGAAGATAAGAGAAATACAAACAGAACAAGAATTACGGATCGATCTGGCAGCTGTTTTCCGCCTTATTTTTGAAATGGATATGCACGAGTCGGTCGCTAACCACTTGAGCGCAACATTATCTCGAGACGGCAAGCAGTTTCTTATGAATCGTCGTTGGACGCACTTTGCAAATGTCACTGCAAGCAGTCTACAATTGCTTGATAGTGAAAACGACAGCATCATGCAGACCGATGAAGCACCGGATGCTTCTGCTTGGAGTATTCATAGCAATGTACATAAGTCATTACCAAAAGCTCGCGTTATTTTGCACGTGCATTCGACTTATGCGACAGTGCTTTCGACATTGAAAGATCCACGTATATTACCTCTCGATAATAATACCGCCCGTTTTTATGGGCGTATTGCCTATGATACGAATTTTGGAGGTATAGCTACCGATAATAAAGAAGGCAAACGTATCACAGATACCCTTGCGGGTAAAAAAGCATTGATGATGGGTAATCATGGAATAACCGTTGTAGGGGAAACAATCGCTGAAGCCTTTGAGGACCTATATTATCTGGAAAAAGCCTGTAAGACTATGGTGTTAGCTTATTCAACAGGCCAACATCTAAATGTTTTACCTCACAATTTGGCTTTGGAAACTGCAGAAAGTTGGGATGAGTTTCGTGGCCAATCTTATGCTCACTTTGAGCAGTTAAAATGTATGCTCGATAAAAAAGGCAGCACCTACAAAGAGTAAAAAATAATATTGCTGCTGTTAAAAGTATGGAGTATTTTGATGTTTGACAAGCTTTTGAGTAACTCTGTATCCTCATCCTGCAGTAATTCTATAAATGTAACTACTGCTTTGGGGTCAAATTATTTGGATTCAAATTATGAATGTTTCGTAAGTAAGTCATTTGTTTCGTGGGAATACACCACTTGCATCATCGTTAGCGCTAAGAGGCACTTCATGCAGTGAACTTACCAGAGTTGGTTATGTCTCTGGTAAGTTATTCGACAACCTATTTTTACTTACCAAAGGGTACTTTTTCAATCGTCTATTTAAAAATTATTGTTTAAACTAAGTAGGTAAAAATCCGGACAGTTTTAGCAACATATTTTGCAGTATTTTATTATACGACCTCGTAAATATCTTGAATATTATGAAAAGACAAAAAGCAAAACGCCTGTTCAAAACAGCATCCGATATTGATCTAATCTTCTTGTACCGGCTCATCCCAAGAAAGATGATGTTCGGCCAATACGACCAAATTTTCACTATTAATTAAGTGATGTGATGCTGTATATCCAAGAATGTCTTCAACCGTTTCATCCGGACGGTCTGATAGAATAGCTGTTTCATCTGACGAAAAATTACACAACCCACGGGCTACTTCTTCGCCCTTCTCATCATATACATGAAGAACGTCTGCACGTTCGAAAGTACCATGTATTGATACAACATCGTGGCATGAAAACCCATCATCACCACCATATAATGAATCAGCTACATCCTGCTTTATCACTAAGCTACCTGCCATTTGTAGACGATCCGTCAGCCAGATATTCCATGCCGATGAAGGCGATGAGTGAGCTATACATTTTGTATGTTTGCGTTCGCCGCGCAGGACTGCAGAAACGGGGGCTTCCATCGTTCCTCTGGCGATAAATGTCGTACATCCAGCATTTTGTGCCATATTTGCTGCCTGCAATTTAGTTAGCATACCTCCAGTACCTAAAGAACTGGTGCCGCTTGCAGCTTCCATATAACTACTCACATCCTCAATAGATTCTACGAAAACCGCTCCTTCTTCTGCAGGGTCTCGGTCATAAACACCATCAATACAAGTTAAGATAAACAGATACTCAGCCCCAATCATTTGAGCAACTTTTGCTGCGAGCCGATCGTTGTCGCCGACACGGATTTCCTCTGTGGTGATGGTATCATTTTCATTTACGATAGGCATTACGCCTTGTTTTATCAAGCGATGAACCGTATTTTTAACATTCAGGAATCGACGTCTATTTTCTAGATCATCAAGGGTGACTAATACCTGAGCAATATCAAAACCATACTCAAGCGCAATTTGCTTGTAAGCGTGCATTAGTATCGGTTGTCCACAGGCCGCTGCCGCCTGTTTATCCTGAACACTGGCGTTTTCGACGGTGCAACCAACAGTATTGAGACCTAATGCCACAGATCCGGACGATGTAAGCACAACTTCATAGCCTTGGTCGCGTAGCAAAGAAATATCATTAAGTAAGCCGTGCATAAATGCAAAACTAGGCGTTAAATTTTTAACGTTCGCTAACAGACTCGAGCCAACTTTTATGACTATTCGTGGATTTTTTCGCGGAAATGTTTCATTTTTTTGTAGTTCAGTGCTGGGCAAAATTACTCCGTATTTTTATTAATTAGATAAGTGGGTTGTACTAATCACAATTTTGGTTAACAAAACGTTAAAATTTTTATGCAATGTGTGATTATGAATGATTGTAAAATAGTGGTAGTGCTAATTTAACCGCTTTAGTCACTTAACAATGAATAAGAAACCAGAAATTTTGTTATCTATTCATTTGTTGTCCTTCTGATTTTTAACAATAATGAATTAACTCTTTGCACTTCTAATTTAACCAAGGGGACAGCTTTTACATTTTTCTAAAATACTTGTGATGAACGGCTGGGTCAACCTGTGTTTATCAGACGATTCGTGCAATAAAAACCGACTTTAATTTTTATCTTGTTCGAAATTTTAATTTAAACCGCTATTGTGTATATACATTTGTAATGCCTTACCGACGAATATTATTGTAATAACTATCGGGTAACACTTTAAATGCCAGTATTTTGTCACTTTAAATAATGATGAAAAACTAACTTTCGTTTATTCAATTATTTTTAGCTGGGCTGGGTTGCTATAAAATTTAATGCGACACGTTATTGTACCACTGTTTGCCGGTGGTTCTAGGACAATCATCGAACACGTGCCCTGATGACCACACAACGAATACAATGATATTCGGTACGTAACCGAATCATTTTACAATATTTCTTGGTCGCTAAATTCCCAGGGATGTGAGTGAAAAAACTTAGCAACTTTGTTCGTCTTTCAAACTTCATTACTGACGTAAATAATGGCAAGTCAAAACCTTCGCAGGTATATATGCTTTTGCTATAGTTTTGTTCAGGGCAAAGAAGCCAGAGTGTTCTGTCTGCTCATTTCGTAAAACGCGCCTGAACTAAGACGTTTTTGCCATTTTGGCTACTCAATTCAATAGAAGTTAGTAATAGGCTACTCATGTAGGCACCAGGAAGTGACTCTCGCCACTCTTGTTCTATTAAGAATGTTCTGTTAAAAAAGTAGTTCGCTTATTTTGAAAGCAGGTTCAGCAACATTTGAAAACATGGTGCTACCAAATCCAAGGGTGGCGGTAATTGAAATGGCTTACGTAATAAATTTTCTGCGGCTCATAAGGTGTGTCTTTTTGTATCTTATAAATAGCTAGACCATAATTTGCAGTATTTATTTCTGAATAAAAAATAAAAACCTATGTTCAATTTAAGTAAGTTTCGTTTTAAACCAGTTAGTCATCATAAATGCTTACAAACCGAATTAGAAACACGTTCTTAGTTTCTTGTTGTTTATGAGTTATGTGTTCAATGTTGATTTTGTCTTTGGATAATAATGACAATGTATTGGTAAAACTCCAATATACTTTTTAATTTCGAAATAGCTCTTTTCTCATTACTTGATCATTACTTAGGTAAATATGAAATAGGAAAGTTTGTGCAGATAATGGTTCGGCAATAATTCTTATGATTTTTCTGGTTCATAGATTATTACCCGAGTATAGCCTTCTACCCACTGATAACGATTAATGTTAAGTGCAAAAATAACCACGCTGGGTTGCGAAAGTAATTGTCCCAGTGTTGCATTGCGATCGAGTAACAAACGTTGCGCAGCTAGATAAGGCTCACCAGTCAATTCGTGAGCATTGCCAAAGCCACTCATGGCTAAGCCAGCTGTATGATCGTCATTATTTCCTGTACGGTTATCCCAAAGACAGGTGACATTGGGGTTAGCACGTATATTTTTTACCTTCTGGGTATTTTCTAATGATGCCAGGTAGATTTTATCCAAGTCCGTCGAAATAGCATAGGCCATTAAATGTAACGCTAGCTCTTTATCTCCGAGAGTGGCGAGCACACATTGAACTTGTTGGTTTAATAGTGTGGCTACGGTATTTTTCATTATATGCTTTCCAATTATAAGCATGACTACTGAAAACATCAGTGAGTCTGTCAATATAGTTTTAGTTAATTACAATAGCTGCTCTGATAAGGTTGTAGTAACTAGTGAACCTAAAAATGTTCAATTTTAATGTCAGACAAAAATAACAAGGCCATCAGAAAATACTAAAGTGGTTGTACTGTAAGGCAGCCATGTTGGGCTTGAGCCACTTCAATTCTCATCGTTCTATTGATGTGAAGACTGCTAAGTGGAGTCTTTTTATTTGACAGGCTAGTGTCTGCGGGTAACCAATCAACACGTGTTCTATCTTATCATTGACGTGTCTATTTCGGAAGTACACGCCCGACATCATCATTCGGACTTGTCGTTATAGCAAAAAGTATAATCGGACATCAAATGTTTTCTAAAAAATGCTAGTAATTGAAAATATTAAAACATTTCATCCGGTAGCATCCTATTGACATAAAAATAGCCATTACATCCCAAAACTGATCTCCAGCTTGTATTTTACGTATTTTTTGTTTGGATAATTCTTCTTATGAAATCAAATCAAAATTTAAGGTGTTTCTATGATTATTACTATAGTTGCTATCCTGACATTGGTTCTGGCACCTGCTCAAATGGAAGCCGACACGTCTGATAAAGACGCTTATTACCAAGTAGGGGAGGCTAGTCGTGATGGTATTGGCAAATTCTATATGGGTCGTGAAATTTCTCATGTTATGGGTCACCTTGGTGCCGGTTGGCTCGAACGTCCCAGACGTGAACGTGAGGAACGCACCGACTTATTACTTCAAAATTTGTCTTTAAAACCCACCGATAATGTTGTTGATCTAGGTGCTGGTACTGGTTATTTCAGTTTCCCTATAGCTAGGCTGTTAACAGATGGAAAAGTCTTAGCCGTCGACATAGAGCATAAAATGCTCAGACTCATCGAGAAGCGAAAATCAGTAGAAGGTGTTGAAAATATTGATACTTTACTTGCTAGTGAGCGGTCTCCTAATATACCTACTGCCAGTGTTGATGTAGTGTTGTTGGTCGATGCATACCATGAGTTTTCGTTTCCCCGCGATGTAATGACTGGGGTTGTCAAAGGATTGAAATCGAGCGGTCGAGTGGTACTTGTTGAATATCGCGGTGAAGACAACAATGTGCCTATTAAGCGGCTGCATAAAATGACACAACATCAAGCTAAAAAAGAAATGAGCGCGGTAGGTTTGCAATGGTTACGTACCGATGACTATTTACCGCAGCAGCATG
The DNA here is from genome assembly GCF_913058035.1 of uncultured Paraglaciecola sp. Lineage (GTDB taxonomy): Bacteria > Pseudomonadota > Gammaproteobacteria > Enterobacterales > Alteromonadaceae > Paraglaciecola. The sequence continues at coordinate 23,165 of NZ_CAJXPA010000059.1, forward strand.
TCATGACATTTATCAAACAGTGAGCAAAATTAAAAAATTCCACAACCCTACAGGGGTTATTATGGATACCAGTAGAAAACCATCAGTATCAGTAACCCAACATCGCCGTGGCACTAGAACCGGTGAATGTCCTTTGTGCAGGCGAATGACTGCACTCACCTTTCATCATTTGATACCAAAAAAGATGCACAGGCGTAGCTTTTTTCAGAAAACATACAAGCGCGAACAACTCGCTATTGGTATCTATATTTGTCGGCAGTGTCACAATGGAATTCATCTGCTCTTTGATGAAATGACTTTGGGTAAACACTTCAATACCCTCGAAAAACTGTTGTTGGACGAACCTTTGCAGAAACATTTTCGATGGGTGGCGAGGCAACGCCTTGCCACTAATCTAGATGAAATGTTACAGCATGACTCATTATAATGTGTTAAAGACACTATAGCTTTATTGGTCTCTCGTTTACTGACATTCGGCGAATGCCGCCGCCAAAGCTCTAGCTGACCTATTTACTGAGTTCTAAGTTTCCTCGCAAACATATGAAAAGAGGTATTTTTTGTTGATGTCTATTGAACTACTTAAATTTCAATATGTATCGGTTGGAATATTACCATCCATGACAATTCTACAAGACCCGTCGGCATTGTTAGATATATAGGCCAGCATAGGGCCGATGATGCGCCTGATTATCTAGCAATCACGAGGTGTCAAACTATGCCAACTCGTGAGTGCGATCCAGTTCCTTAGGCAACTATTGATTCACCGCCCAAGGTGCGGTCTTGAAAGCTCTATCGTCTCGCAAGAATTCGCTTAATCCTTATATTTTAAGAGTAGATGGTTGATGCAAACTTATTTTATATTATACATTCATGAGGACGGGCTTATGGAGAAGTGCAGTTTTAGGTGTTCATTACTTAAATAGATCTAGTTGCACTTTACGGGCTATTTATCGTTACAATTCTATCGTATGTTTTCCTCTTTTATTTGACAAGTTAGCTCTGAAGAAAATCTTATAAATATCTAATTTATGCTATTGAAAAGATATTAACTATTGATTTTAAATGTCGAATAAGAATTATACACATGTACAGTTTTTTGAATTTATCGGATACAGCAGCCTACCAAATACAAAGTTCCGGTCGTAATGTGGAAATTAATAATCACAACACATGCAAAACAAGTGACTTGAATAAATTAAAACTGCTTACAATTTTGCTCGGCAGCTTAAAACTAGATAGACGATGGGATGATGATTAATGCTCAAAATTGTGACTGACGTCTCAAACGATATTTGATTTGTAGGTTTATTAAAAATCTATAAAGTGAAGTTTCACAAGGCTTTGCCAATACTTCTTCCAGCAATATAACAGTATGAATAACTGGAATGGCATCTTCGTGTCACATACGCTCTAGACAATAATATCAATAAACTGATCGCGTCGATTAACATTTATAGTCGTGTTACTGAGCCTTCGGTCATATTTTTTTTGGTATTTATGCATTTTTTGCCTTCTATTGTAAGTAATACGTTTATCTATGATGTATATACCGTTAATAC
>NZ_CAJXPA010000060.1 GCF_913058035.1 uncultured Paraglaciecola sp.
CAATTATTCATACATGATAATTTACCTAAATAAATATTTAGGCCAATTGTTTTGGTATTCAAAGTCATTTATTGTGATAGTTAAGTTTAATTAGCCACATTTTTGTCGTTGTTAAAACAATTATAAGGAAAACGAATGTTAAAAAGCCCATTCATCATTGGCGCATTACTCAGTGTTGCTCTAGATGCATCATCTTTGGTTTTTGCCAATGAAAAGTTTGAAAAAGTGAACGAAGTTGAAGGAATAAGTGAATATTATCTTGCTAACGGCTTACGCATTTTGTTGTTCCCAGACCAAACTAAAGAAACAGTAACCGTTAACGTCACATATCATGTGGGCTCAAAACATGAAAACTATGGTGAAACTGGTATGGCTCACCTATTGGAACATTTGGTATTCAAAGGTAGCCCAAAACATAAAGATATCCCTGCTGAATTGAGTTCTCATGGTGCCCGCCCTAACGGTACCACTTGGACTGACCGTACCAACTATTTCGAAACCTTTGCAGCTAACAAAAAAAATATTAACTGGGCTTTGAGTATGGAATCAGATCGAATGGTCAATTCTTTTATTGCCAAAAAAGATCTCGATAGCGAAATGACAGTGGTTCGAAACGAGTTTGAACGCGGTGAAAATAGTCCATTTCGCATTACTTTACAGAAAATGGCTGCTTCGGCTTATATGTGGCATAACTACGGTAAATCAACAATTGGCGCGCGTTCTGATCTAGAGAATGTCCCAATCGATAGGTTACAAGCTTTTTACAAAATGTATTACCAGCCAGACAATGCGACCCTTATTGTGGCGGGTAAGTTTGAAGAAGTTGATATGCTTGCATTGGTGGATCAATACTTTTCACCAATCCCCAAACCAGAAAGAGTGATCAGGCCTTTATATACAGCTGAACCTGCGCAAGATGGCGAAAAAAGTGTCACCATCAGACGTGTCGGTGACATACAAATGACAGGCGCGGCTTATCATATTCCAGCTGGCTCTCATGAAGATTACGCCGCTATTGATGTATTGAGTCAAATATTAGGTGACACCCCAAGTGGCCGTTTGCACAAAGCGTTGGTCGAAGGAGAATTAGCCAGTCGTGTTTACGGCTTTAATTTTCAGTGGCAAGAGCCAGGCTTAGCGATTTATTTTGCAGAAGTAGATAAAAAAGCAGACTTAAGCCGTGTATCTGATGCCATGGTTTTGGTGCTTGAAGAGTTGAGTACTCAGCCTATTACAGATGAAGAAGTGGAACGTTCAAAACGTCAATTGTTGAAAAATATTGAGTTATCTTTTAATTCATCGGAGCGGATTGCATTAAATCTTAGTGAATGGCTAGGTATGGGTGATTGGCGTTTATATTTTTTACATCGTGACAGAATTGAACAAATTACTACCGCAGATGTGCAACGCGTAGCAAATACCTACTTGCAGCGCAACAATCGAACTGCTGGGCACTTTATCCCAACAGATGAACCGGCTCGTGTAGAGATACCGGCTGTTGCAAGTGTGAACGATATGGTTAAAGACTACCAAGGTCGTGCAAAAATTGCTGCCGGTGAAGTGTTTGAACCTTCATTTGATAATATAGACTTACGTACTGTTGTTACTCAGCTAAGTAACGGTACTAAGTTATCGTTATTGTCTAAAAAGACGCGTGGTGAATCTGTGGTTGCTTCTATTATGATGAGCATGGGTACTGAAAAAAGTTTATATAACCTTGGCAGTATTGGTGATGCAACCAGCGCGATGTTAATGCGAGGAACCAGCGAATTATCACGTCAAGACATACAGGATGAGTTCGATAAATTAAAAGCGCAGGTAAGTATTTCTGGTGGTGTGGATGGATTAGTGGTTAACATCACTACGACTAGTGAAAATTTGTCAGCAGCATTAGTCCTAACACATAAGGTACTGAGTGATCCTGGATTTGATAAAACAGAATTTGATCAATATAAATCAACTTTAAAAGTGGACATTGAACAAAAATTGCAAGATCCACAACGACTAGCATTCAATGAATACAGTCGTAAGCAGAACCCTTATAAAAAGGGTCATCCAAACTACCAACCAACGTTTGAGGAAAACCTTGCGAGTATTCATAATCTTAAATTAGGTGATTTAAAAGTGTTTCATAATAAATTTTTTGGCGGCAGATATATGAATATTAGTGTTGTTGGAGATTTTGATCAAACTCAAATCAAAACTGACCTAGAAACCCTTTTTGCTAGTTGGAAATCTAAGAGTGCTTATACACGGGTAGAAGACCCATATATAAAAGTAGCGGCAAGTCCTACTTATTTTGATACACCTGATAAAGAAAACGCTACCTTTGTTGCAGCGATTATGTTGCCTGTTGGAGAAAACAGTGATGATGCAGTGGCATTGGAGTTGGGTAACTATATATTTGGTGGTGGATTCTTGAATAGCCGCTTGGCTACAAGATTAAGACAAAAAGAGGGGTTAAGTTATGGTGCGGGTTCTTTTATAAATATGAATTCAGAAGATAGTAAGTCCACCTTAGGTGCTTACGCGATTTGTGCGCCACAAAATCTAGCTAAGGTCGAAGTGGGTTTTAAGGAAGAGCTAAGTCGCATGTTAAAAGACGGTTTTACTGATGAAGAAATTGAAAATGCTAAATCTGGACTGCTGCAAGGCAAAAAAGTGAGTCGTGCACAAGACACAGAATTAGTTCGTACTTTACGTCGTAACCTGCTAACAGACAGAACGATGCAGTGGAACAAAGCTTATGAGCAAAGACTTGCCACTCTAACTGCTGATGACGTCAAACGTGTGATGAATCAATATCTAAAACTTGAAAACTTTTCGATTATTAAAGCTGGTGATATGAGTAAGGTGGAAGGCTAATTTACTGAAGTCTTATTGGATTAGGTCAGATTGAGATAGACCGTATCGACCCAACTGAATAAAAAGCGCCCTTAATGAATGGGCGCTTTTTTATGTGTTTTCTTAAACTATGATAGGGTCGCTAATGCGTCGCCTGAATAGGTTTCTAGTTCGTTCATATTTCCTTGGCGGACTTTGTTTGGCCATTGTGGATCTTGCAGTAAGGCACGTCCTACAGCGACTAAATCAAACTCACCTTTATCAAGACGCTCCAGTAAATCATCTATCGAACGGGTAGTAGAACTCTTACCTGAAAATGCTCCAAAGAAGTCACCATTTAAACCAACAGATCCTACGGTCATTGTTGGTTTGCCTGTAATTTTTTTAGTCCAGCCAGCAAGGTTTAAGTCATTGCTATCAAATTCAGGTTCCCAGTAACGTCTAGTCGAACAATGAAAAATGTCTACACCAGCATCGCTAAGTGGCGCTAAAAATTCCTCTAAAAGTTGTGGTGTTTCTGCCAAACGAGCGCTGTAATCTTGCTGTTTCCACTGCGAGTAACGAAAAAGAATAGGGTAGTTAGGGCCAGTAGCCGCGCGTATAGCTTTAATTATTTCTACTGCAAAACGCCCACGATTACTCATGCTACCGCCCCATTCATCAGTCCGCTGGTTGGTACCGCTCCAGAAAAATTGATCTAGTAAATAACCATGAGCACCGTGTATTTCAATACCATCAAAACCGACACGTCTTGCATCTGCGGCTGCATTGGCAAAACTTTCTATCAGGTTATGAATTTGCACCACGGTAAGGGGCTCTGCCACCTGTTTGCCTGGTGATAACAGACCAGAAGGTCCAACACTAGGTAACTCAGGATAAGGGGCTTTTGTGGGATTACGTGCCATACCAACGTGCCATAATTGAGGCATAATTTTGCCTCCAACTGCATGTACTTCTTTGACCACATTTTCCCAACCCGCCAAAGGATATTGGCCGTGTATTTGGGGTATTTTTCCATCCATTGTAGCAACAGGATCGTTAACTGTTGTGCCTTCGGTAATAATTAATCCGGTGCCGCCATCTGCACGGCGCCGATAATAACTTGCCACATCCTCTGATGGAATGCCTTCAGGTGAAAAGCTTCGTGTCATGGGAGCCATAGCAATTCTATTCTTAAGTGATAAATCTCTTAAGTTAAAAGGTTTAAAAAGTGAGTTTACATTTTTACTCATTCAGGTTTCCTTCGATTGAGTGGTATACATCAATAAAGATTGGTTAGGTTTTTTTATTAGGATTATCTTTAGTAATATCTGGCCAAACAAATGCTCCTGTTGGTTCCTTAGCCTTTTGACTAGCTGGGGTCTTAATAATGGATAAATACAGCTGTTCAACTTTTTCTCTTGCCCAAGGTGTTTTACGGAGAAACTTTAAGCTAGATTTAATCGAAGGTTCACTTGTAAAGCAATTTATCTTGACGTGTTGGCTCATTATTTCAAAACCGAGTTGCTTTTCTAACGTCTCAAGTATGAACTGTAACGTCAGACCATGTAATGGGTTATTTTGTTGTAAGGTCATTATGATTCTTTATTTAGTGACAATTTCAATGCGCCATTCACCGCCAGCTTGTATATCAAATTTTTTGGCAAAATTAGCTTGATTGAGTGCCAACGCTAAATTTTCTAGGCTATTAACATAAAGTAAAGGCTGTCCTTCACTAACGCCAGCGAAGGAACGTTCGAAACTTATTATTTTAGATAGAACTAGTTTATCTGCATGCGTGACGGTAACTAAAAATTCTTGTGAATAAAGGTTTGCATAGTCTTTGGAATTTGTAAGTTCCAGCAATAATGACATAGGGATGTTAGTCCATACATTGCCATAAGCGGGATCTAATATGGGAATGCCGCCAATTAACTTGTTGGTGTCGATACGTGCTGCTTCGAATGGAATACTAAACACTTCCGCTACTAGTTTAGGCCCAACTTGCTCAAAATTAATTTCGCTTGCTGCTAGACGTGCGCCTGTGTAGGCATAGACATCACGACCATGAAAAGTATGGGATGCTTCACTGCCTTTTAATCGATTAACTTTTTCATCTATTTCTCGCACTTCGGCAATGCCTAAACGTTTAGCTACTAGGGTCAACGTTCCGTTATCTGGTGTGACAAAATAATGATTGGATTTAGTTTTTAATACTACTGACTTTCTTTGACTGCCTACACCTGGGTCAACAACAGAGACAAATACTGTATTAGCTGGCCAAAAATCAACCACAGCGTCCAATCGATATGCACCTTCCCAAATATTATAGGCAGGAATTTCGTGTGTTAAATCTTCTACCTTCAGATTCTTATCAACTCCTAATGCTACTCCGTGCATTGCAGATACAGCTTGATCACTTAAACCAAAATCTGATTGGAAAACCACTATGCCGTTTCCGCTAGCAAAAACAAGTTGTGAAAATTGTAAGTACGACGCCATAGCTATGACGAAAAATATCTTGGTGACTGACATAGGATCCTAAATATATAGTATTGAATTGAATATCATTGTCTGATGAAAATTAGCAAAAAAAAAGCCCTGATTAACAGGGCTATTATTTATTTTTTGGATAGTGTGCTATTAAGCGAAGTTTGCCGCGGCAAAATCCCAGTTAGCTAGAGCCCAGAAACCTTCAAGATACTTAGGTCGAGCATTACGATAATCAATATAGTATGCATGTTCCCACAAATCGACAGTAAGAAGAGGTGTTAGGTTGTGATCGGTTAAAGGCGTTGCAGCGTTGCTGGTGTTAACTAAATCTAAGCTACCGTCAGCTGTTTTAACTAGCCAAGTCCAGCTAGAGCCAAAGTTGTTCACCGCTTTATCATTTAACGCGGCTTTAAAATCTGCAAAAGATCCCCACTTGGCATTAATTGCGTCGGCCAAGGCACCAGTTGCCTCGCCGCCGCCATTTGGGCTAAGGCTGCTCCAGTAAAATGTGTGGTTCCAGACTTGTGCCGCATTGTTGAACACGCCACCTTCAGAATTTTTTACGATATCTTCTAGGCTTTTACTCGCCATTTCAGTGCCTTCAACTAAACCGTTTAATTTAGCTACGTAAGTGGCATGGTGTTTACCGTAATGATATTCCAAAGTCTCTGCAGAGATATGTGGTTCTAGCGCGTTCTTTTCATAAGGAAGTGCTGGTAATTCAAAAGCCATGTTATTTCTCCGTAAAGGGTGATGTATAATTTAATTCAGAACCAATGAATGCTATTACTTTACATAGCAATGTAAAAGCAAAGATTTTTTATTCGTTAGAACTTATTCAATTACAGTCATATATTGCGTCTTGATTATGTTTTTCAAGTGCAAAGTAACTTAATTATGAGTAAGTAATTTACTAAAACGATCAAACAAAAGATCAGTAGAGTATTAATTTTGAGTTGAAAACGCTAAACTTATCGCCAGATCGTAGTTACTACAATTTTAAATGAGAGCCGCTATGGACACTATTGAAAAAATTAAGCAGCAAATTGAAGAAAATCCTATAATTTTGTATATGAAGGGCTCACCTAAACTACCTAACTGTGGCTTTTCTGCTCAGGCTACTCAGGCATTGATGTCTTGTGGCGAGCAGTTTGCTTATGTAGATATTTTACAAAACCCTGATATTCGAGCAGAGTTACCTAAATATGCAGATTGGCCAACCTTTCCTCAACTATGGGTTGATGGTGAATTAGTTGGCGGCTGTGACATCATTATGGAAATGACACAGCAAGGCGAGCTACAGACTTTAATAAAAGAGTCTGCAGCGAAAAGAGCTGATGAAATTCCTGCTGAGTAGTTTAGAATATAATCTGAAAATAGAGCGGTTATTCGCTCTATTTTTTCTGCCTATTATTGAATAGGCGTAATCTTCGGTGTTGGTAATATTTTTATTTCGTTCGCCTTTTTTTCATTAACAGATACTCTTCTACGTAAAACATCAACTTGATTGGTTAAATTATTATTAACTAAAGCAGTCGATATGAGCTTTTCGCGGAGACTTGCAATCTGCTGTTCAAAATTAGCATCAACATTATTGCTCTGCCCCAATTTATCGTTTAATTGTTTGAGTAAATTGGCCTGATTTTCTAATTGCTCTTTAACTAAACCGATAATCGTATTGTTATCCGTAGTTTCACTGCTCACTGTTCTTAAACTCTTTTCACTTGATGCTTTTACAGCCATGACTGTTTTATTTAACACACCTATTTCACTTTGGTTACGTCGCCAAGCGGAAGCCCAAAGTTTATCCATTTGGCCCCATAAGTCTTCGGTTTTAAGGCTCAGTTCAGATACTTTGATTTGTAAAGCCGCAGCTGACTGGTCCATATTTTCTCCTGTTGCAGAAAGGCGGCTTTCTAAGTCTGTGATACGGTTTTGAGCTTGTTGTAATGCTTTATATTGTTCAAAAGACCAATAACTTGATGCACTAACAACAATAATAAGTAAAAACAAAAAAGCAAACCATGATGGTGAGTTTGATTTGTTAGTTGACTTATCTGGCAAGTTACTTTTTTTTGAACTTTTATTGCTTGATTGTGCCCTAGTTCGATGAAAGGACTCCAAGTCATCTTTCTCTAGCCTTATTCTTGGCATGTCATCTAAGGGATCAGTCGCCATGTAATTCTTTATATAAGTTGATTTGAAACTGATTATACATAGCTATCTATACTCAAACCACCTCAAAATACGCGTTTCAAGGCTGCGTCGGTGACTTCTATTTGGCACGCAGTAATGAAAGATTATTTCTTAAGTTTTAATTGATAGAACCCAAGTCTGAGATATGTCTTTGCAATATTAGGAGAATACTTTGATAAGGAATATATTGGAAGCTTGGTATTAGACATCTCGATTTAGACCTTGAATAAAATTAACACTCAATATAACTGGGATATAGATACTTGATTATGAATATTACATGGTAATTTCGAATTAATTTGGTATCCCCACCTGGAATCGAACCAAGATCTAAGCCTTAGGAGGGCCTCGTTTTATCCATTAAACTACGGGGACACTTATTTTGCGATAGTCTATGAACATTATGTACTAGCCGAGACGGTATTTAAACCCTCTATTGTTTTTATCTTCGCGCTACAAAATCGTTTGGTTGAATATTAGCCAAATGTGCACCGGTTACTGAAGCAACCACGGCAGTCTCGGAAAATACCTGTCTAACCATGACCTCTTCTGGATGAAGTTGGTATTGTCTGTGTGAAAAATTTTGGGCATCATAAAATTGATTCATTTGAAACAAGGTTAATTTGTCTCCCTGTTTAACACCGTTGTGCTCGCCAATGTTAATAATTAAGTTTTCACCTGAAACCTTTAATACTTGTCCATATGTCGGTAAGCAGCTAACGGCCTCATCTAAAGACTGCACAACTAGTTGAATGGCCTTTTCGGTTTCCAATCCAAATGATGAGTTCCACAATTTCCGACTGTTGCTGTCTATCACTTTATGTGGATCAAAATTCCAGAGTGTTGAAATATTTTGTGTGTTTTGAAAAACCTTTTCACCTGTGTTGCCATCGTACATTGAAAAAGATAACTCAAGATTTCGCTTACTCTGTTCGCCTCTCCAAAACGACAAACCTGACGTTATAGATGTTTCTACACCAAATTCAACTATTTCTCCAAAAAGCACATATTGAGCATCTGTCTTTCTCGCAAGACTGAAAGCTGTTGTCTTCTTTTCTTGAACTGAGGGACTTAAATAGTAAGGTTCAACTCGGTTTATTATTGAATATTTCGAATAGTTTTGTGTTTCTTGTTGTATTTTTTCAGCTATCACTTTGCCAAAGTCGTAAAGGTTGCCAACGGCAGCTTGTTGCCGTTTTTTGATGTTATACCATGTAGTCACAATATTTTTTTTGTAATCTGAAGCAGAACATAATGCGTCTTGTGGAAATATATCAGCTCGTATGGAAACAGTCACATAGTCGTCGTTGTAAATTTCATTGATTAATTCAATGTTATTAACCTCGCCTGAAGCACGAATTTCAAAACGGTCGTCTTCAAGCAAACCATTGGTCAGAGACTGAATACTTTTGACTGATGCACCTGAAAACAGCAACGCTTGTTTGATGGCTTCTTGAGTTGCTTGTTGACGTGCCGCTTCTTTCTCACCATTATTAATAATTGCTTGGCCTGTGGCCTCAAACCAAATTGCCAGAACTGAATGGCTGCTGACGAGTAACATCAACATACTTGTTATTTTTATAATTCTACTGACTTGAATCATTTATCTTCCAACATGTGTAAAGTGAATTTTGTGATCATACGTCCTCAAATTTCAAGCCGCTTTTCCATTATGTTTATGTTAATTTTGTACAAGCACAAATCATACCTACTTGACAGTTATGTTTTTAGGTACGGTTATTGCTTGCTTACAATTATGATAATACTATTTATTTAGTAAAAGTTAAGGTCTTAGACGAATGATGAATATATTAAGATTTAATAAAGAAAGTAATCGACATTTAAGCTTTATATTAATGTTAAGTGTTTGTTTGGTTGGCTGTTCAGGTTTAATCAATAAGCATGTTGAGTGGGAGACTCTTGCGCCAAAATCTTATCCGGTTATTACCGCCGTGGGTTATGCACCGATATCGGTACAAAAAGGATCAAGTGAGTCTAGTAAAATGTTAATGGCAATAAAAGCATCGAAGCTAGATGCATATCGAGAATTAACAGAGCAGGTATACGGGCAGAAAGTCGAAAGTAATCAGTCCCTAGAAAGTTTAGTGATACAAAACACTCGTTTAGAAAGTTCAGTTCAAGGGGTAATTCGGGGCGCAAAAGTGATAAAGAGTTACCCGGTAGGGAATGACACGTACGCGACTGAGCTAGAGTTAGACTTTAGATTAGTAAACGAACTTTATCTATCAACAGCAAGACCAAAACGCGTTAAAAAAGTTCACTATTTTTAGAACTGTTGTTGGTTGTAACCATCAAAACATATGTGGTTAATTCATTGAAGAAATTTATTAATAGATTTAATTGAATTGATGATTTAGAAGGCTCTTTTAATCAAATGTTTGTTGCTAAGCGCTGATCCCACCCCCAGAATTTCCACCTTGAGTACGACCGCTTTTATCATAAGTCATTGATTCTTTTGCTCTTGACTCTAACAATAGGTTACGCAAATGTTCTAAGCGCAATTGTCCTTGTTCTACAGCGGTTTGATTTATTTTAGTACGAAATTGGCACTGAGTGACCATTAGTTTCGCTTCATCGAATAGCGAAGAAAGTTCTTCGTCATCTCTTTCATCTTGACTTGCTTTTGCGTACAAGCTAGCAATTAGTGAATCTTGTTGTTGAACAGAGTCTAAAAGAACTTCTTTGGTTTTTAGCAAGTTGATAAGTGATTCTGCATCTCTAGTACTAATAAGGTGAAGTTCTGATTCAAGAATATGTTGTAATTCAAGTAATAGGCTATGTTGACTTGTAATTTCTTTTTTTAATTCAGACATAATTTTTCTCAGAGATTAAGACAATCACTAGTATGCTGTCTTTATAGCCTAGTACCAAATAGTTCTGATTCTAATGTAGAAATTTTCAATGCCATCGACTCAGGGTTGATTTTATAATCACCACTTTCAACTAATTTTTTAAACCTTTCAACTTTTTCTTGATTAACTGGGGCTTCAACACCCTTCCTCTGAACTTGGCTAAGTTGCTGAGCTGATGATGTTAATGAAACTGAATCCTGACGTACGATGGACGTCGCTTTTTTTTGCGCGTCAGATTGTTGAGCAGTGTCATTATTCAAGGACTGATGCTGAATAAACTTCTGGTTTTCAATAGAGGCTTTTGGGCTTCCATTGTTTATATTATTGATAGACATAATCTATACACACTCCCTTTATTGCCTCAATTATTGTTATCGGCAAACTTATTTGATACTTTAGCAAAAAAAATAATTTTCAGCACTAACTTAATAGTAATAATAGCTTGCGCTCATTGGCCGTGTTACATATTAATTTCAACTTGACCAGTACTTGAAACGCGCGCATATATTTTTTTATTTGAACGCCTATTTTTAACTTGAATCGTTTCGCCCATACGACCGTCCTCTAACGCTATTCCAGTGGTTTTAACTATCATGTTAGTAGTGCCTGCAGAAATAGTCACCCTGTCTCCTTTGCACACATAACACAGGTTTTTAGGATCAACAGGTCTGCCAGCTGATACCCGACGTTTAATCCTTGCACCTACAACATCTTCAATGTCATCAAATGTACTACTTCTTAAACGTTTTTTGTTCATACTTATTACGTTAAGATTATCCGTGGTCAGCAACGTTCCGGGACTGACAGCGCTAGAAATGATAACAACAGGTTGAGTCTCGATGGCTTTTACTACCATAAACATATACCAATTGCTGTTTTGACATTCAGCTTTTACCGAAATATTCGACTGACTGAGCGCTTCAGCACTCGCAGAGAATATAAGATGAGTTTCACATGCTGGTATTTGAACTCTATCGTCTATGGGCATCGCTGCCACATTAATGGTTTTGTCAAGATTAGGATTGAGTTGTTTTAAAACAAACCCTTCCGCCTGACTTATTAAATGCTGTTTTACTAAATTTTTTTCATTTGCCGCCGTTATATCTGTATATAAGCAAGTAATTATTGCGATCGGTATAGCTAATGCTTGATAATAGTGTAATTTAATCATATTCACTTATTTTTTATTGTCTAAATCACATTAACGAATGCGCTGGGCGTCAATATTTAGACGCTATAATAGAAATTGAATTATTAATATTGCGCAGCCAGTCAATGAGTTACGTAAAGTGTCAATTTGTTGCTGTTTTAAACAAAATAGTTTTAATCTAACTCTACACAAGCAAGACGTAAGCAAAAGTTACGCCGCTTTTAATTTGTACTGGAGACATATATGTCTGAAATTCTTAACTCGGTCAACCAACGTACACAACTAGTCGGTGAAAACAGATTGGAGTTGTTGTTATTTAAACTCAATTCAAGACAGCGATTTGGGATTAACGTATTTAAAGTGCGTGAGGTATTACAGTGCCCAAAATTAACGTCTATGCCTAAATTAAATAAATTAGTTAGAGGTATTGCCCATATTCGTGGCCAAACTATTTCCGTCATTGATATGAGTTTGGCAGTAGGGGGTAAAAAAATTGAAGACTTAAGCACCGCATTTATTATCATTGCCGAATATAATAGTTCAGTACAAGGTTTTTTAGTGGGTTCAGTCGAGCGTATTATCAATACAAACTGGCAATCTATCATGCCGCCACCAAAAGGTAGTGGTCGTGCTAGTTATCTAACCGCAGTTACTCAAATTGAAGATGAATTAATAGAAATTTTAGACGTAGAAAAAATCCTAAATGAGATATCTCCAGCTAACACCGATTTAAGTGAAGATGTCGCAAGCAGAATAAAAGTAGAAAATAAACTTGAAAAAATTATATTTATTGCAGACGACTCTTCAGTGGCACGAAATCAGGTTAAACGAGCCCTTTCTTCGCTCGGGTTAAAAATTGAATTAGCAAAAAATGGTCTTGAAGCTTTAAATAGGTTGAAGGAAATCGCTGCTGAAACGGGCGACATTACTGATAAAGTGGGAGTGTTGATTTCAGATATTGAAATGCCTGAAATGGATGGATACACACTGACTGCTGAAATTAGAGGTACGCCAGAGTTAAAAAAATTACACGTCATTTTACATACGTCACTAAGCGGTGTGTTCAATCAAGCAATGGTTGAAAAAGTTGGAGCGGATGATTTTATTGCTAAGTTTCATCCTGATGAATTAGCTACTTCAGTTCAAAAATGGTTTGGTAACGTCTAACATTTGTTAGAAAATTGTTGTTTCAAATAGTTAAATAAAGGATGTTTTTGTATATGAGATTGCAAGTGTTTGCTACTAGTGAGTATTAAGTGACGGATATAGAATTTGATCAAAATCACTATATCTCATTTAGCCACTTTCTTGAAAAAGCCTGTGGCATTGTTTTAGGAGATAATAAACAATATTTAGTTCGCAGCCGTTTAACCCCCATAATTAAGCAATTTAAATGTGTGTCTATTAACGTATTTATAGACTCTGTAGTCAAAGGTAATCTACAACATAAAACTGCTGCTGTAGAAGCAATGACAACCAATGAAACCCTATGGTTTCGTGATGATTATCCTTTTAGACTGCTAGAAAACTCGATACTTAATCAGTTTTCTAATAAAAAAACAGCTATGCGTGTATGGAGTGCTGCTTGTTCGTCGGGACAAGAAGCCTACTCTATTGCTATGACAACCCTAAACTTTAAAAAACAACGACCAAACGCATTTTGTGCTGGTGTCGAGATCGTTGGAACTGATATTTCACAAGAAATGATACAGCGATGTAGGATTGCAGAATATGACCAATTAGCTATCTCTAGAGGTTTACCAAAACAATTTAAATCAGATTTTTTTGAACCTGGGAATAATGGTAATCTGAGAATAAAGTCGCAAGTTAGAGCCCTAGCTAACTTTAGGTCTATTAACTTATTAGACAGTTACTCTTCTCTTGGTAAATTTGATATCATTTTTTGTCGTAATGTATTAATTTATTTTTCTCATGAAGTTAAAAGACAAATACTGCAAAAAATTGCCGCCTGCCTGCAAGACGACGGCATATTGTTCCTAGGTGCATCTGAATCAATTTCTGGTTTAACCGATAAATTTGTCATGGTTAGATGTAATCCAGGCCTCTATTATATAAAAAAACCTATATAAAACGTCCCTTTAGTAACTCCATTCTTTTTTTACTCGCCTGTATTATTGCCTGTGGCACAACCTTTGCTTTGTTCTATTTCATAATAGGAGAAGTTTATGGCTATCAACTTAGATAAATTGATGGGATTCCATCAAAAAGCAATGCAAGTTCGTACCGAACGAATGGAAGTTATTGCAGGCAATCTAGCTAATGCTAATACACCGGGATATAAAGCCCGTGATATTGACTTTAAACAAGTGATGAAAAGTGCACAACAACCTAGCGGTAAAAGTTTGATGCGTACTCATGACAATCATATAAAAGGTTCCGTGCAAGGTTCTGGAGAACTGAAATTTCGCATAACAAATCAACCTGATACAGGAGATGGTAATACGGTAGATGTTCAGGTTGAACGAAATTCTTTTTTAGATAATGGATTACGTTATCAAGCTGGCATGGAGTTTCTAAATGGTAAAATTTCAGGTATGAAAAAAGCGATTAAAGGCGGTCAGCAATAATGAGTTTATTTAATGTAATGGACATCGCCAGTACAGGTATGAGTGCGCAAAGTGTCCGTTTAAACACTACTGCAAGTAATGTAGCTAATGCTAACAGTGTTAGTAGCAGTTATGACCAAACCTATAAAGCACGTCACCCTGTATTTGCATCAGCATTAGATCAAGCGTCAGGCCAGCAAAGCCCTGGTTCTAGAGTTAAAGTATTAGGAATAGTTGAAAGTGCAAAACCACTTCAAATTGAATACAGTCCAGGCCACCCGATGGCAGATGATAATGGTTATATCTACAAGCCTAATGTCAATATTGTAGAAGAAATGGCTAATATGATGTCCGCTTCGAAAGCCTATGAGACCAATGTACAGGTGGCAGATACCACCAAACGAATTTTCAGGCGCGTGCTAAGACTGGGACAAGGCTCGTAGCCGCATTAACTGACCACAGAAATCATAGATGGCTAGTTGCCTGAAGGGTTCAAAGGAAACATTGTGAATACGTTATCAAACGATTTAAATAGTAATCTTTATTGGCAAAGGGATCCAGATGGAAAAATAACAGATGAAGAACGTGCTAACGCTGGCAACGAAAATCAACGTCTGACCCAAGAAGACTTCTTCTCGCTATTGACAGAACAACTCGCTAATCAGGATCCTACTAAGCCGGTTGACAATGATCAGATGGTGGCGCAAATGACTAGTTTCACGATGGCTGACGGTATCGAGCAACTCAATACTCAGTTTACTGACTTTGCGAGTTCAATGACATCTAGCCAGGCTCTGCAAGCTTCTAGTTTGATTGGTCAGCAAGTATTAATGCCAACCAGTACCGGACACATTTCACAGAAGGGTGACGGAATCAGTGGTGTGGTAATAATTAATGGAACCACGCAAGAATTAGGCATTACAATTGAGAATAAAGCTGGCGAAATTCTAAAAGTTATCGATGCAGGTACTCAAAACTCAGGTAATGTCCAATTTAATTGGGACGGCAAAGACTCCACAGGCAATCAATTGCCGCCCGGCGATTATGTAGTAAAAGCGCAAGGTAAAGTAAATGGTGAAGAACAAACGCTCGTCACCGCTATAAACAGGCATGTAGACAGTGTCAGCTTAGCTGGTAGTAGCCAAGGTATTATTCTTAATTTGGATGGTGACGTTAGCGTCAAGCTCGACTCAGTCCTTCAAATCGGTGGTTAACAGGAGAAATAAAAATGTCTTTTAATATAGCTTTAAGTGGCGTTTCAGCAGCGCAAAAAGACTTAGATACAACGGCTAATAACATTGCAAATGTCAACACAGTGGGTTTCAAAGAGTCCCGTGCTGAGTTCGGTGATGTGTTTGCCCAGTCCTTGATGGCTAGTGGTCAAAATAAAGTAGGCGATGGTGTAATCACTCAAGAAGTAGCTCAGCAATTTACTCAAGGTAGCTTACAGTTTACTGATAACTCGCTAGATTTAGCGATAACAGGAAATGGTTTTTTTGGTACCATACCTAACATCACTTCTAGAGACTTTTCTTTTACCCGAGCAGGGCAGTTTAAATTAGATTCAGACAACTTTGTGGTGAGTTCATCAGGAAACAATTTATTGGGTTTTCCAGTTAATCCAGACGGTAGTTCTTCTTCAGTCGCTTTAAGCACCACCATACCTGTGCGCATCCCTGACTCATCGGGTGCTCCCCAAGAAACTACTGAAGTCTCATTAAAAATGAATTTACCTGCTGGTTCACAACCGGTTGATGTAGACTTATTTGATCCCGATGATCCCAATACATACAACTCGGCAACCTCGGTAACAATTTTCGATACGTTAGGTGAGAGTCATGTTCAAACATATTATTTTATGAAAGATTCGGCAGCAGTTTCAGCTAATCCTCCAAGGAACGAATGGGTGGGGGTCACTTATATTGATGATAAACCCGTAGATACCGAAGGAAATGTAATAGGTGTTATACCAACAGCAGGTGATAATGTTGTTGGTGAAACATCAGGCAACATCATTGCTGGATTTAGAATGCAATTTAGCAATGGTGGTGACTTTATAGGAATTCAAAATGCAGATGGTGCTAATGTCCCACTTGGAAATGTTGTTTCTGAACCTCTAGGCGATGTAATACTTATTAACGGCTCAGATCCTACACAGACTATTTCTACAAATTTCGCATTAGATGTTAATAACTCCACACCCGATGAACCCACTCAATATTCTTCTGCTTTTGAAGTCACTTCTTTAGAACAAGATGGATTACCTGTAGGTCGTTTAACTGGAATTGACATAGGACCAGACGGATTAGTTAGAGCGACTTATTCAAACGGAACTTCAGAACCTATAGTGCGGGTTGCAATGATAAGCTTTGCTAATGACCAAGGTCTTATTCAACAAAGTGGTACGCAATGGAAAGAAAGTATCTTATCGGGTGAAGCGCTGGCAGGCGAGGCTACTACAGGTACCTACGGTGAAATCAATTCTTCCGCTCTCGAGCAGGCAAACGTCAATTTAACTACCGAACTCATTGATATGATCATTGCCCAGCGAAATTTCCAAGCTAACTCAAGAGCATTGGAAATCAATAACCAACTAAACCAGACAATATTGAATATTCGTTAAAAACAAGCTCACTTGTAAACTTTTAGGGTTGCTTTCGAGCAGCCTTTTTTATGTCTGATTAGTACACGGTTAAAATTATAAAATGGCATCTAACTTGCAAACATATTAACTAAGACTCAACAAAGTCAAGATATTGTCATGGACAAACTACTGTACATCGCCGCTAGTGGCGCTAAACAAGACTTACTCGGCGCATCTGTTCGTGCGAATAATTTAGCTAATGCTCAAACCACTGGGTTTAAGGCTCAGCTTGAACAAGCTCGTGCCATGCCAGCTTTCGGCGAAGGTTTGCCTACTCGCGTGTTTTCTATGACAGAAAATGCCGCTAATAATTTTGCCAGTGGCGCTATGATACAAACCGGTCGTGAGTTGGATTTAGCAATACAAGGTGAAGGTTGGTTTTCAGTTCAAGATGCGCAAGGAAATGAAGCTTATAGCCGTAATGGTAGTTTTGAACTAGGTCCTAACGGTGAACTTAAAGATACTCATGGCAACACTCTTATTGGCGATTTTGGACCAGTTTTTTTGCCTATTCCTTTATCAAATATCAATATAGCCAATGACGGTACTCTTTCAGTTCAACCTCAAGGTGCACCTGCAAGTGTTTTGGAAGAAGTGGGTAAGTTAAAGTTTGTGAACCCAGATGTACGAGATATAGAACGGGGTTCAGATGGTCTGTTTCGACTGAAAAGTGGCGAATTAGCTCAAGAAGACGCGCTTGTTAGTGTACGTAACGGTGTGCTTGAAGGCAGTAATGTTAATCCTGTAGAAGAAATGGTCAACATGATTAGCCTGCAACGACATTATGAAATGCAAATAAAGATGATGAAGCAAGCAAAAGATATCGACACACGTGGAAACCAATTGCTGCGCATTATTTAAGATAGTTGTTGTGCAATGATGATCACAAACGTTAGCAAATAAGTTAACAGATGAATTTTTAGGAGACAATCTATGCATCCAGCATTGTGGATAAGTAAAACAGGCTTAGATGCCGCTCAAACTGATGTGGCAGTTATATCCAACAACTTGGCAAACGCTAGTACTGTAGGATTTAAAAAAGACCGAGCTATTTTTGAAGACTTACTATATCAAAACATTAATCAACCAGGTGGCCGTTCTTCAGCAGATACAGAACTTCCTTCGGGCTTGATGTTAGGAGCTGGGAGTAAAGTGGTCGCAACACAAAAAGCACATACCCAAGGCAACATGCTCACTACCGAAAATTCCTTAGATATGATGATACAAGGCAAAGGTTTTTTTGAAATTTTGCAACCAGACGGCAGTACCGCTTACACCAGAAATGGTCAATTTACTCTCAATGATCAAGGACAAATTGTCACACCAGGTGCTGGGTTTTTATTACAGCCAGCTATCACTGTGCCTGAGAACGCTCAACAATTAACTATTTCTCAAGATGGCGAGGTGTCGGCCTCAGTTAGAGGTCAAGTTGATCCACAAGTATTAGGACAGATTAGTCTATCTGATTTTATCAATCCAACAGGTTTACAACCAAGTGGGCAAAATTTGTATGTCGAAACGGCTGTTAGTGGAGCGCCCATTCAAGGGGTTCCGGGTTTGGAGGGTATTGGCACTATAATTCAAGGAGCGCTTGAAACTTCAAATGTAAACGTTACGGAGGAGCTTGTTAACTTGATTGAGAGTCAGCGCTTGTATGAGATGAATTCAAAGGTAATTTCAGCCGTTGACTCGATGTTGGGTCAGGTTATTCAGCAGCTTTAGTGAGAAAAAAAGTGATAACCTTTTTAACGGTACATAAATTTTTATATATATGTTTAGGCATCATGCTGTTGAGTGGCTGTCAATCTACCACTAGCCATGAACCATTGCCGAATGACCCTTTTTACGCACCTATTATGCCTGATACGCCGCGACAAAGAGTGATCGAAAACGGCTCTATTTTTCAGCCTGATATGGCTAATAGTATTTATTCGGATGTAAAAGCACGTCGTGTTGGCGACATCATTACTGTCAATCTGCAAGAGAACACCCGAGCGACTAAATCGTCAGGTACCAGTACATCGAAAGAAACCGGTGTTGCGGTCAACCCGATATTAGGTCTAGGTGGAAATGCGATCAACCTCGGTGGTGAGTCTATACAATTGGGTTTGGATGCAAAGAATGATTTCACAGGTGATGCTTCTGCTAATCAAAGTAATAATTTAACCGGGGCTATTTCAGTGACAGTAGTAAAAGTATTGGTCAATCAAAACTTACTGGTTAGAGGCGAAAAATGGCTTACCTTAAATAATGGTGATGAATATATTCGCCTAACAGGTGTAGTTCGCCCTGATGATATAAGCCCAACTAACGAAATAGAATCAACCAAAATTGCTAATGCTCGCATTCAATATAGCGGCACGGGTAGTTTTGATAGAGCACAAAAGGAAGGTTGGTTAAGTGGCTTTTTCTCATCTGAATATTGGCCGTTTTAGCGTGGAGAATTATATGAAGTTTGTTATTAGCCTGATGGTAATCAGTTTGATATTAGCACCTCTGGCTTATGCACAGAGAATAAAAGATTTAGCCACTGTTCAAGGAGTGAGAAGTAATCAGTTAGTCGGTTATGGTTTGGTTGTGGGGTTACCCGGGACGGGTGAACAAAGCCCATTCACTGAGCAGAGTTTCCGGACTATGTTATCAAATTTTGGTATCAGTTTAGATAGCAACGTCAAGCCAAAAATTAAAAATGTTGCCGCCGTTGCTGTGCATGCCCTTTTGCCGCCTTTTATCAAACCCGGACAATCGATAGACGTGACTGTTTCATCTATTGGTGAAGCTGCCAGTTTACAAGGCGGTACCTTGATACAAACTTTCTTGAAAGGATTGGATGGCAATGTTTATGTCATTGCGCAAGGTAGCTTAGTCGTGAGTGGATTTGGCGCAGAAGGCGGTGATGGTTCAAAAATAGTGGTTAACACTCCCACTGTTGGACGTATCGCTAATGGTGGGCTGGTAGAGCGTGCTGTACCAAGTGGCTTTATGGAGAGTGACTTTTTAACACTAAATTTGAAATACCCAGATTTTTCAACTGCTAAAATTTTGGCTGATACGATTAACTCACGCCTAGGAGCAGACCCCGACAAGGGTTATGTTATTGCTACCCCTATTGATGCTGCATCCGTCAGAGTGACTGCGCCCAGAGGAGTTGGTCAAAGGGTCGGTTTTCTTGCCACCATTGAAAACTTTGAGTTTACACCCGCTAGGGCTTCGGCGAAGGTGGTGATTAACAGTCGGACCGGCACAATAGTGATTGGGCAAGATGTTCGACTTTTACCTGCAGCGATTACTCATGGTGGACTCACGGTAACTATTGCTGAAAATCAAGTTGTTATGCAGCCTAATGCATTTGCTGATGGTGAAACTGTGGTGACAACACAATCTATTATTGACGTGAATTTAGATGATACCCGTATGTTTAACTTTAACCCTGGCGTTACGTTAGACGAGCTGGTTAGAGCGGTAAATGAAGTAGGCGCTGCCCCTGGTGACTTAATGGCTATCTTGGAAGCCTTGCGAGAAGCGGGCGCTCTGCAAGGTGACTTAGTCGTTATTTAAGTATATAGAGGATACCTATATGGAACAGTCATTCATCACTAAAAGCCCACTTGAATTATCAAGAAATGCTAATGATATAAAAGGTTTAGATGAGTTACGCCGTGCAGCTCAAAGTGGCGACAGTAAGGCATTAGATGAAGCTGCCAAACAATTTGAAGCTATTTTCGTTCAAATGATGCTTAAATCTATGCGTAAAGCGCAAGATGTGATGGCAGACAAAGACAGCCCATTTAACTCGGAGCAAGTTAAATTCTACCGAGATATGCATGATACACAAATAGCCAGTGATTTAGCCAGTAATGGTAGTATTGGTTTAGCCGATATTATTGTACGTCAGTTGGGTAAAACAGGCGATGGGTATATGCCTGCGGGTGCTTTGCGAAATGATGGTAATCTATCCAGTATCAATCGTAATACCATCTCCAGTACACAAAGAGCTCAAAATGAAATATTGGGCAAACAATCAATAAAAACCTTTCAATCTTTTAAAACTGCAGCTTTTGAAAACGCACAGTCTTTTATCGAACAGCTCTATCCAGCTGCACAAAAAGCTGCCGAACAGCTAGGCATTGATCCTAAAGCTTTGTTGGCACAAGCTGCTATTGAGACCGGATGGGGCCAGCATATGATCCATAACACTTCTGGGGAAAACTCGCATAACTTGTTTGGTATTAAAGCAGATCGCCGCTGGCAAGGTGATAGAGCGATGGTCGACACAATTGAGTTTGAAAAGGGTGTTGCAGCTACAAAAAAAGCCCCCTTTAGAGTCTACGATTCGTTTGCTGACTCGATGCAAGATTACGTGGGTTTTGTGAAACAAAACCCACGATATAATGAAGCCGTCAATCAAAGTCAGTCCCCACTGAACTACTTTTCAGAACTTCAAAAAGCAGGTTATGCCACCGATCCTGAGTATGCAAATAAAGTTATTAATGTGTTTGAAGGCGAGCAATTAAAACGCTACTCAGCAGAACTGTTGAACACTGCGGGTAATATAGAATGATTACCAGCAGCAGCAGAACAGCAGACTTATTCTCTATTGCAAAAAGCGGGGTAGATGCTAGTAATAAGCTTTTAAATACAACTGCAAATAATATTTCCAATGTCAACACTGAAGGTTTTGTCCGTGAGCGCACCTCCTTCGATAGTGCCATATCCGGAGGTGTAGGACGTTCTAACACAGAAAGAGTGATCAATGTTTTTGCACAAAATCAATTGCGCCGTGATACTACGTTACAAAGCGAACACGAAAGTTTTTATAACAAAACCTCTACGATAGATAACGTATTTGCTAGTGAGGCAAATAGTGTTTCTGCCAGCATGAGCCGCTTTTTTGCATCCGTACAAACAGCTAATGATGATCCAACAAATACTTCTAGTAGACAATTGGTGTTGAGTGAAGCTGAGTCTTTAGTTGAGCAAGTAGGGACGCTTTCTGGATTTTTACGAGACAAAGAAGAAGAGCTTAATATTGAAGTTAGCTCTAACATTAACAAGTTGAACTCAGTCGTACAGTCCATTTCAGATCTAAATAACTCTATCCGTGTTACTCAAGCCAATAATCGATATGACGAACCAAGCACATTAAAAAATCAACGTGACAATGCCATTTTAGAATTAGCGAGTTTAGTGTCTATTGATGTCCGCAATAGCGGCAAAAACGATGGTGCGGTGATGATTAACTTAAGCACAGGCGAGTCACTTGTGTTGGAAGATGGTTCATTTAATATTTTTGAAGTTAACAGTGATGCGGATTTAAGTTACAAGTCGTTAGAACTTACTAGCAATAATGGCAGTCCAACAACCTTAAATGTTCGGGAAACGAAGTTAGGCGGAACTATGGGTGGGTTATTTAGATATCGAGATGAAGTTCTTGAAACTAGCCGCAGAGAGCTGGGACAAATAGCTATCGCTTTAGCAGAATCTTTAAATACTCAAAACCGCCAGGGAATGGATTTAGACCAACAACTGGGTAGTAATATTTTTTCATTACCTGAGTTTGTAGGATTAAGTTATTCAGATAATATTAACCCTAATAGTTCTGTTATTGGACGTTTTACTGAGGGTGAAGGAAGTAAAGTAAGTAGTGCCGATTATTCGGTAACAATCAACAACGTGGTTGCAGGTGCGCCACCCACATTAGATATTACTGTGGCAGCCTTAAACACAGACGGCTCACCGGTAAAGGATATAAGTGGTAACCCTATTACTCAAAATTACTTTGGCATAAATGCACAGTCAGATACGTTTACATCGATAATTGGTGGTATTGAACTTGAGTTTGCAAGTGGCGCAAGTTACACCGCGGGCGATCAATTTTTACTACAACCAACTAAAGATACTGCTGATCGTATTGAAGTGGTCATGACAAGGCCTGAAGATTTAGCGCTCGCATCCCCTATACGTGTAGATGCAAATATTAATAATTTAGGCGATGCACAGTTGTTTTCTAGTGCCGTCACTAACGTATTTATTGACAATACTTTTGCTGATAATCGTGCCTCTGGTTTTGATAATATGGGCGGTGTCCATGGTCCTGGCAATGCACCCACTGGAGTTGGAGGTGTGGGCTCTCCTGCTCAAATTTTATTTACAGCTAGTGATGAATACCAAGTGTTAGACAGTGCCGGAACTATCATTACGGTTGTGTCTGGTACGTCTGATTTAAATAACTTATTAGCTCAAGCTGAAATCGCGGGTGCAGGGCCACCTTGGCCTGCAGCATTTAGTGCATTAAACGACTACCCTGGCTTCGAATTGTCTTTAAAAGGTGTGCCCAAGGCTGGTGATAGTTTTGCTATTGGTTATAACACCGACGGTTTAAATGATAATCGCAATGGTTTAGCAGTAGGAAATTTACAAAATCAGGACCTTATGCAGGTTAATAACTCTGGCTCAGGTCAGGAAATTAGTTTTCACGAAGCTTACGGAAACATAGTCAGCGATATCGGTCAAAAAACATCTAGTGCGGATATATCCCTACAGGCATCCGATGCGCTTAAATCTCAATCAAAGGACTGGTTCGAATCGGTTTCTGGGGTGAGTTTAGATGAAGAAGCCGCTAACTTGGTTAAATTCCAGCAATCGTATTCGGCAGCGGCAAGATTATTAGCTACAGCACAAGATTTGTTTAATACCATTCTTGGCATTACTCGGTAGAGGAAAGACTAGGTAAATTATGCGCATATCTACAGGACAATTATACGACCGAAGTATTCAATCAGTATTAGACAGTCAATCACGTTTGTCAGATGTTCAGCAACAGTTGTCATCCGGTAAAAAATTGTTACGCCCATCAGATGACCCTATAGGTGCAGCGCAAGTGATACGCTTGACTGAAGAAATTGAACAAATAAATCAGTATAAAAAGAACAGTAACTTACTAGTAAACAGCCTAGAGCAGGAAGAAACGGTGCTTAAAAGTGTCAACACAAGCATGGACCGTGCGCGAGTATTAATGCTCCAGTCAGGAAATGGTATAGTGGGTGCAAATGATAGAGAAGCGATTGCCATTGAAATTAATCAAATTAAAGATCAATTGTTTGAGCTAATGAATAGTCAAAATTCAGCTAGAGAGTATATTTTCGCAGGGTACCAGTCTGCTTCACCTGCATTTGGTTTTAATCCCAGTGCAGTGGGAAATAAGTACAGTTTTGAGGGGGACGGAGGTGAGAACAAGATTCAAATTTCAGACACAATAAGCCAGCAGATGAATAATTCAGGCTTTGAAGTATTTGAAAATGTGTTGTCTCGATTAACACCTTCGATCAGTGGCACTGTGGGTACTACAGATGCTACGTTGAATGTGCAGGTTCAAAATGCTTTCGATGCATTTCATAAAACAAATTATGATGCAATTACACCGGTTAACAATGAGTTTCAAATTAATATTTTGTCGTCCACTCAAGCACAAATAACCAATGTAGGTACGGGTGTTATGTTGGATACTGTAGATTTTTCAAGTGGTAGTGCATTTTTGTATAAAGGTTTAGAGATCAATATCACGGGAGTGCCTGGTGACACCGTTAATTTTAAATTAGAGCCACCACAAAAGAAAAATATTGCTGAAACATTAAATGATTTTGTAAATGTATTGAATAATAAAAATATAGCAGACGGTGATTTTGAACGTGGTCTATCGGATGTGTTAGCTGGAGTGGACAACTCAATGGCGAGTGTTGCCAATGCTATTTCGAAAATAGGTGCTAGAAGAAACAGTACTGACTCTGTATTTGAGTCAAACTTAGACTTAGAAATATCAAACAAGAAAGCGCGTGCGAACATACAAGAAGTGGATTATGCAGAGGCTGTTTCTGAGTTGAGTCGCCAAGAAACGGCTCTCCAAGCCGCGCAAGCAACTTTTTCTCGCGTAACAGGCACTTCATTATTTGACTACATATAGA
>NZ_CAJXPA010000061.1 GCF_913058035.1 uncultured Paraglaciecola sp.
AGAATATATTGATACAGTGAGCTGATGTAAATGTGCAGAGGTTTGTATTAACTTTGATACCAATTTTCTTGGTTAATAGAAACGTTTAATCTGTGTATTATGTTTTTTGTAAGCGGCTCAAATAATATTGGCTTTGGGCCGCTATCCTTAATCCTTCGGTCAAACAACACTGAAAATGGTTGGCCATTATTAGCATTGTCTGTGTTCTTAATAGAATAGTTGTATTTTAATTGGAAAATTTAGAATGTTTTTTAGTGCTTTTTTATGTCTGAATCTGTGTTTATCTGATAATTTTGTGTCCTACCTAATGCTAATTAATGGATGAAATTAAGCCCTAATAATTTTTCAATATTTATTTTTTTCATCAGCAAAACTACACACATTAAGCTAAACATTTACAAATAAGTCACAATTCCAGTGTTTTTGGCTTGTAAAAACCTTAATAATCCCCAATTATATGGCTATGTCGGCTATTAAAATCAAGACGGCTCATAAAAACCGCTTCTTTCTAAGATAATCAGAGAACCTTTTAATGACAATGAATTACATCCCCCTTGATAAGAACAATCATAAAGATTTACACGTAAAGATAAGTAATGATTTCGCTCATGCTAAAGACACACACTTAGCAGCAGCGTCACTGCGTGAATACGCTCAAATCGCCGGCTGTATGCCAATCATCTTCATCAAAGATCCCAAAAGTTCCACCACACACAGTGTTGCAATGCTAGGTATTGAGCAAGGTGTTAACTTGTTTATGCAAGAAGATAAATGGTCTGGCCATGTTGTACCGCTTAATGTTCAACGTTATCCATTTGATGTGCGCCCTGATGGTGACAAATTGGGTGTGTTTATTGATGAAAATTCCGACCTGGTAGGGAAAGAAGGCGAGCCACTTTTCACAGAAGGCGTACCGAGTCCTTTTCTAGAAAACCGACAGAAATTATTGTCTGAATTAGCTAATAGTGAAATGGCTACACGGGATTTTGTTAAGAAACTTGAAGACTTAGGTTTACTTGATTCAATTGTTATTCGTGCACAATACACAAGTGGTCAACAACGTAATATCAACGGTATGCAAACTATCAGTGAGAAACGTCTTCAAGGGTTAGATGCTGATACTGTGGCTGAATTACATAAAACTGGCTATCTAGGTGCAATCTATGCAGTGTTGATGTCTCTTGGGCAATTGAACCGTTTGGTGCAGTTAACACAATCGGGTGATAACCCCGTTAAATCTTTACAGCTTCAACCTGAAGAGCCTGCAGCAAAGACGAATCCAGAAGACACCTCTCCAGAAGCTAAAGTGTAATCATTTTAAAGAATTAAAATAATTTAACGAATGCGAAAAAAGCCCGTTACAGTTACATTGTAGCGGGCTTTTTTTCGTATTCGGCATCTTGTAGGCAAGACATTAAACAATAGGACTATATAAAAGATTAAAACAACACTTCATACACAGTGATAGCATAAAAATTTTCATTTTTTTCTAAAGTAGCACTTGGGAAATATGGTTGATTAGGTGTGTCAGGGTAAAACTGAGTTTCAAAACACACGCCCTGTTGCGCTTGGTAATCAGTGTTATTTTTACCTTTTTTATTAACGAAGTGATTAGCAGTAAAAACTTGCATACCTGGCATACTGGTATAAATTTTTAAATTAATAGCAGTATCTATGGCTACTGCTTTGCCTACGTAAGTCGCTACTTTTGAGTGTGGAATATAAGAGTCTAAACACAAGTTGTGATCCAAACCGTTGCCATATTCAATCTGTTGATGGTCTGAACTAAGTGGCTGACTGATCGCAGTCATAGACCTAAGATCAAAAGGGGTATCGTCTACCTTGGCAATCTCGCCAGTAGGAATAGCATTTTTGTCAGTTGGAGTGTAATAACTGGCTAATATTTGAACTTCATGGGCTTTGACCGATCCGCTGTTATGACCTGACAAATTGAAGTAACTGTGATTAGTAGGGTTGTATAATGTGATTTGATCGGTAGTAGCAAAGTATTCTATTTTTAAGGAGTTTTGCTCAGTTAACGTATAAATTACTTTAACTGAGAGCGTGCCAGGAAAACCTTGATCGTCATTAGGACTTGATAGTTGCAACATAATTGACGGATTATCACCGCTAGATAACACCGTGCTTTTCCACACTTTCTTGTTGAACCCATTATTACCACCATGGAGACAGTTATCGCCTAGATTGATATCAGTTTGATAGTCGATACCTTTTAAATTAAATTTTCCCTTGCTAATTCGGTTCGAATACCTACCTATCAAAGCCCCTAAATAACTGTCATCAGATAAATAATCATCTACTGTATCAAAGCCTAAAACAATATCAGTATGTTTATCTTTATCTTTTGGTATTAACCAGCGACGAATAATCCCGCCAAGATTAAGAATTTCTACACTGACATTATGACTATTGGTTAGGCAAAATTGTTTGACTAATTCACCATCTGGCATTTTTCCAAATGATGTTTGGTCCATCATGGCTTAAACCCCAAGGTGCTTTGAATAGCACTCGCCCAACCCCTAAGCAGTTTTTGTCGTTTGATTACGTCCATTTGTGGCTCAAAGTGACTATCAATTTTATTCATGCTAGTTAGTTCGGTGATTGATTGATAGATGCCTACTTGTAAACCTGCTAAATAAGCGGCGCCTAATGCTGTGGTTTCCATGACTTTTGGGCGCTCTACTGTCACATTGAGTACACCAGCCAAAAATTGACAAACCCAGCTATTTGCTACCATACCGCCATCTACCCTCAATTTTTCTGGACTGACACCATCTTCACTCATAGCCTTAAGTAAGTCAGAGGTTTGCAAACACACAGATTCAAGTGCGGCACGTGCCAAATGTGCACTGCTGGTAGCACGAGTTAAGCCAAATATAGCCCCTCTGGCATCAGGTGCCCAATAGGGTGTGCCTAACCCTGCAAAAGCAGGTACTAAAAACACGCCATGGTCGTCGGGTATACTTCTAGCCATGGCTTCGGTCTCGGACGCATTTTCAATAATTTTTAAGCCATCTCTAAGCCATTGCACTGCCGCCCCAGCGATAAATATTGAGCCTTCTAAGGCATAATGAGTTTGACCTTTGATAGTATAAGCGACAGTCGTAAGTAATTTGTTTTTGGATACTAGCGCTTTTTCACCAGTATTCAATAGCACAAAACAACCGGTGCCATAAGTGCTTTTGATATCACCTTGATTAAAGCAACATTGACCAATACTTGCTGCTTGTTGATCACCTGCTACACCTGCTATTGGTATAGAGTAGCTAAATAATCCTTCCAGAGTGGAACCAAAATCATCAGCGCATTCTTTTACCTCAGGTAACATCGACTTGGGTACATCAAATATATCGAGTAAGGTCTGATCCCAACATAAACTATGAATGTTGAATAAATTGGTACGACTGGCATTCGTGACGTCAGTTGCATGCACTTTGCCACCCGTTAAACGCCAAATAAGAAAACTGTCTACTGTGCCAAAAGCTAACTCGTTAGCTTCAGCTTTTTGCCTTGCACCTTCAACATTATCTAAAATCCAAGTAATCTTCGATGCAGAAAAATAAGGATCAAGTAATAACCCCGTGCGTTCTTGTACAGCCGTTAAATGCCCTGCACCTTGTAATGTTCTGCATTGTTCAGCTGTGCGTCTGTCTTGCCATACTATGGCGTTGTAAATTGTCTTGCCGGTTTTTTTATCCCATACTAAAGTGGTTTCTCTTTGATTAGTGACACCAATAGCAGCGATTGTTGCACCTTTCTCAGTGGCTTGAGCAATCGCTTGCTTACATACGTTGAGTGTTGTTGACCAAATATCTTCTGGGTCATGTTCGACCCAACCATCATTGGGATAATGTTGGGTAAATTCTTGTTGTGTTGAAGCAACAATACTCGAATCTGGAGCAAAAACTATGGCTCTGCTAGAGGTAGTACCTTGGTCAATAGATAGAATGCAGTTTTCTAGCGGCATTTGATATTCCTTTGGGTGTATAAACAGAAAAACAATTATTTCAGATGCTTAATTATTAGATAACATCTTTTTTACAATATGTGTTGAGTATAATATTTTTAGGCTGAGATCATAACCAGTTATATGAATTGACATTGAAACAGGTATTGAGGACTTGTAATTTAGACAATGATTTATCTAGACGTTGTGTTCGCAAAGATTGATATAGCGCTGAAAACTTATTGAGTAGAAATTAGGAGTGATTGGGGTTATATAAATTGAGTATTTAAAACTAGGCTGAAAAATCGTGTTGGCCTATTAAGTAAATTATAATTGAGTTGTGAAAACTAGCAATGATTGAAAATAAGAAAAATTGTATTGCTAGCATCAAGCGCTTCTTATATTTTAAATTTATCTGTCCGTAAAACAATATGATATGGAAATAACCACAGCATAAAAGCAAAACCTAGAACCCAAATTAAATCTATACTTTTAAGTAATAATGAATGATTATTTTCTAGTAAGGAGTTGAAAGAAACATTAATCAGTTCTTCCGCATTAGCCTCTATTTTTTGGTTTTCTACTAAAACTGAAATTTGTGATGCTAAATGTCTATCAATTTTAAAATTAGATTCTAGTGTTGTCTCAATATGATAAGAGAAAAACATGATCATTACTCCAATCATTGATGGGATAAATAGTTTTAACTTGCTCATACAACACCTTTTATGGCTAAAAATGCAAATTGGTACTACTAAAACTTCTTGATGTAGCAGTAATATAAGTAAGTTTTATACAATAAATTAAAGCAAACTACCAGAGGTGGTTAATTTAGCAGCACTTTTTTTAAACTTCAATTTTAAGCGTCAATTTGTACATTACTTCTCTAAGATGAAAATACATCCATCTAAAATTCTAAGCAACTTTATATAATATCAATAAAAAACACCATGCTTGTGTTGATTTTGAAACTTATTAAAGATACCTGTTTGGTTGTCAATAGTCTTATAAAACTGCCCATATGAAATACTTATATCAATCATTTGTGGCCTAACTTTATATTTATGTAGACAGTTAGTGGGTCTGTTTTATGCAATAAAAAGACATAAACGAGGACTTCCTTGTTCACAGTGTTTTCTATTAGTAACGTTAAGCTTATTATTTTTACCGTTACTAAATTGCGCCAGTTTGTAGGTTTTTCCCACTAATTCAGACACTTCTATGAATCCAATGATGACGAGGCCTAGAAACCGATCGAATCGAAGTTTTAGTCCTTGACATGATAGACAGGTGGTACCTAAACTAGAAGTCGTGGGTTAAAGTGGCATAAAGTGGATCTAACTGATCATTTAAACCCAAAGAAGTAATGATATTTAGGTTTGCTAGGTATTTTTACTGATTAATTCTCGAAATATAAAAATAAAAAAAGGGTAGTGAAATAATGTTCCGCGGCGCTAATGCAATCAATCTAGATGTTAAAGGTCGAGTAACTATACCTACTAGGTATAGACAGTCCTTGTTGGATGATTGCAAGGGACAACTAGTTTGTACTATCGACACACAACAACCTTGTTTGTTGCTTTACCCACTTCCCGAGTGGGAAGAAATTGAACTCAAATTA
Organism: uncultured Paraglaciecola sp.; assembly: GCF_913058035.1. Classification (GTDB taxonomy): domain Bacteria; phylum Pseudomonadota; class Gammaproteobacteria; order Enterobacterales; family Alteromonadaceae; genus Paraglaciecola. The sequence goes on from NZ_CAJXPA010000061.1 coordinate 5,589, forward strand.
AGTCGTCTTTCAAGCATGAATCAACACGAGCGAAGATTACAACGTTTATTGTTAGGGTATGCCAGTGAGGGAGATATGGACAAAAATGGTCGGTTTTTATTAAGTTCACCCTTGCGTCAGCATGCCAAGCTCGAAAAACAAATTATGTTAGTTGGCCAGTTCAACAAGTTTGAAATCTGGGATGCAGATGTATGGCAACAACAAATTTGTTTAGATGTAGCGACTGAACAAGAAGCTAACTTTGAATTGACTGAACGACTTCAGGATTTCTCATTATAATGGAAAACGATTTTTCACATCTTTCTGTACTGCTAAATGAGTCTATCGACGGCTTAGCCATCAAGCCTGATGGCATTTATATGGATGCGACTTTTGGACGTGGCGGTCACTCTAGACAAATATTAAAAGCCTTATCACCTGACGGCCAGCTAATCGCTATTGATCGTGATCTTAGTGCTATTGAGGCAGCTAAATCCTTTGCAGATGACCCACGATTTTCAATTCATCATAGACCTTTTTCTGAATTACAGGCGGTAGCTGAAGAGCTAGGCTTGATAGGCAAAATCGACGGTATTTTGATGGATCTTGGTGTGTCTTCACCACAGCTTGATGAAGCTGACCGCGGTTTTAGTTTTATGCGTAATGGCCCTCTAGATATGCGCATGGACACAACCAGAGGGTTAAGTGCTGCCCAGTGGCTAGCGGTAGCTGAAGAACAGGATATCACCCAAGTTATCAAAGAATTTGGTGAGGAAAAGTTTGGGAAACGTATAGCGCACGGTATTGTTAATGCGCGTCAAATTACGCCCATCACTGAGACGGCTCAACTGGCTGAGATTATTGATTTAGCTGTGCCGGTTAAAGATAAATATAAGCATCCTGCTACCCGCAGCTTCCAAGCCATACGTATATATGTAAACAGCGAACTAGACGAAATAAAAACGGGTTTAAAAGCTGCTTTGAATACTTTGTCGCCTCAAGGCCGTTTAGCTGTCATTAGTTTTCACTCCTTAGAAGACCGCCTAGTAAAACGTTTTGTAAGAGAGCAAAGCCGAGGTTTAAACGTACCCCATGGTATGCCGATTTTGCAGGTAGAAATAGACGCAGCAAAAGCAATGAAACCTATTGGCAAAGCAATAAAGCCAACAGCTGCTGAAATACAGCAAAATGTACGTTCACGAAGCTCAGTGTTAAGGGTAGCTGAAAAGTTATGAGTGGCAGCAACACTAACTTTAATCTATTCAGTTTTGTAGCTGCTGACTTAACCCGCCATCCAGTGCGGGTTTTGTTGTTTCTAGCACTATTGGTTAGCGCTGGGTTAGTTATTCTCAGTGCCCACCATAATAGGCGAATGTCTATTGCTATCGAAAGCTTAATGCAAGAGAAAGATCAGCTAGATGTTGAGTGGCGACATTTAGTACTCGAACAAAGTGCTTTAACTGAACATAACCGTATCGAGGCACTCGTTACAAGTCAGCTTGGTATGCACCGTCCCTTACCCGGTGACGAAGTAGTAGTGAGGATAAAATGAGTCGAGTCAGCACTAATACAAAAAATAAAAATAGGACTAATCAAGCGAAAGTAAATAGTAATCCAAGTACTTCACATTGGCGATTTGTTGTGGTGGTAGGAGGTATTATATTAGTTTTTGTTGGTTTGAGTATTCGTGCTGCATATATTCAAGTTGTATCACCTGATTTGTTAATAAAGCGTGGCGACAACCGCACCTTGCGAACCCGCGATAACCCTCTGCATCGAGGCTTGATTGTTGACCGAAATGGTCAGCAATTGGCAGTAAGTGTGCCAGTTCGAGCAATCTGGGCTGATCCTAAAGCTATTGCTCAATCCATAAAAGAAGCAGAAGAAAATGCAAAGCAAGACCCTAGTTTTGATTTAAAAGCTAAGCAATACGAAGTCAGTAAACGCTGGCAGGCGTTGGCCGAAGTACTAGGTCAGAATTTAGATGAGCTCAAAGAAAAAGTCAGTAACCCAGAAAAACGTTTTGTGTACGTGCAACGCCAGGTTTCTCATGCGATGGCCGAATATGTGGAAGAACTTAAGCTAACCGGGATCTATCTTCGTGATGAATCAAGACGTTATTATCCAAGCGGTGAGGTATCAGCCCACGTTGTTGGCTTCACAAACGTTGATGACGCAGGCATAGAAGGTGTCGAAAAACTGTATAATAAATGGCTGGCTGGTGCACAAGGTTCTCGAAAAATTCGTCGTGACGGAAAAGGAAGAATGGTCGAACTAATCGAGTTCGAAGAAGGTAAAAAACCTCAAAACATTAAATTAACTATTGATCAGCGCATTCAAGCTTTGGCTTATAAAGAACTTAAACAAGCGGTTCAATATTATAAGGCGACATCTGGTTCGGCTGTAGTTGTAGCAGTAAATACAGGTGAAATTCTAGCTTTGGTAAATAGTCCATCTTTTAATCCAAATAATAGAGCCGGTGTATCTGCGCATAGAATTCGAAATCGAGCAGTAACTGATGCATACGAACCCGGTTCCTCAGTCAAACCCTTGGCGGTGTTAAGTGCCTTAGAATTTGGCTCTGCTCAAGCAGATTCTTTGATTGATACTTCACCGGGGTGGATGCACTTAGGTGGTAATATAGTCAGAGATCCTAGAAATTACGGTGAAATTGATTTAACTGACATTATTCGTAAATCAAGCAATATGGGTATCTCAAAATTAGCCTTGTCAGTACCTAAAGAATTTTTTTTGGATATGTACTATAACGTTGGCTTAATGAGTGACAGTGGCGCTAACTTGCTTGGCGAAACTAACGGCATATTTAACGAGAGTGCTCGTTGGTCTGACTTTGAATTATCTACCTTGTCTTTTGGCTACGGTATTTCGGTCACTGCTTTGCAACTTGCTCGCATGTACAGCATTTTAGGTGACGGTGGTATACGTCGCCCATTAAGTATTATTAAAACCGCCACGCCAGTTGAAAGTGAGCGCGTTATTAGTGCGCAATCAACACAACAAATATTGCATATGATGGAAAGTGTGACTGCACAAGATGGTTCAGCAGAACAAGCTCAAGTTCCAGGTTACAGAGTTGCAGGAAAAACAGGTACTAGTCGCAAGGCAGTAGCTAATGGTTACGGTGAAGAATATGTCAATATTTTTGCTGGTGTTGCTCCAGTTTCTGATCCTCAATTGGCTGTGGTTATCTTAATTAATGAGCCTAAAGGTGAGCTTTATTATGCAGGACAAACGGCAGCCCCAGTTTTTTCTAAAATCATGGCTGCCAGTTTACAAATGTTAAATGTGCCACCTGATGATAAGACTGTTTCGTCATTGGCAGGATCCGTTGTTGAAGTTGACAAGGAGGTACAAAATGCAGGCTGATTTAGTAAGTATTAATAAACAATTTCCCCAAGCGTTTGATCAGAGTCTAAAACCCCTATTAGCTCACTTTGGCATCGATGCACCAGATATCATGATCAGCGGCTTAGTCTTAGACAGCAGAGACGTTGCCATTCACAAAGCCTTCATTGCTATTGGCGGACATGCACTGGATGGGCGTGATTTCATCCCGCAAGCGGTCAGTCTTGGTGCCAAAGTGATAGTCGCGCAGTGTGACGATATAGCTGTTCATGGTCATGTAGAAATGCGCGAACAAAGCATCATTATATCTTTTTACCAACTACTTGAGAAATTATCAGAATTGGCTGGACACTTTTATCAGTTCCCGGCTAATTCAATGTCCATGGTGGCCGTGACTGGCACGAATGGTAAAACTTCTACAGTACAGTTAGCTAGTCAATTAGCAGCTTTGATGGGAGACAAATCGGCTTATATTGGCACGTTAGGTGCTGGCATGTATTCATCAAATTCTGACAATCAGCCTTTAAACAACACAATTAATACCACCCCAGATGCCATAAGTATGCAGCGTTTGCTGGCAGAGTTTGTTGCTGAAGGGTCATGTCAAGTTGCGTTAGAGGCATCGTCCCATGCCCTGGTACAACATCGAATTAAAGCCGTCAAAATTGATATTGCAATCTTTACTAATTTAAGCCGTGACCATCTCGATTATCATGGGTCAATGGCTGAATATGCGGCAGCAAAAAGGTTTTTGTTGTGTCAACCCGAATTAGCTTATGTTGTTCTTAATGTTAATGATTCTGAACATAAAAATTGGTTAGCAAACGTTCCTAAAACAAGTTTCGTCGTGCTGTATGGGCACAATACAAGTAAAGTCGATATCCCCAGTGGCTTTAAATACTGTTTGGCAAATAATGTTCGATATACCGCTGAAGGAATCGCACTCTCTGTGCAATCTTCATGGGGAGACTGTGAACTGCGTCTATCGTTATTGGCAGAGTTCAATATCTCCAATGTTTTAGCCGCAATCTGTAGTCAATTATGTCTGGGTAAAAGTCTAAAACAGATTGCTTATATTGTACAAAAGCTTAGACCTGTCGCTGGGAGAATGGAGTTGTATAAACGTCAAGGTCACGCAACTATAGTGGTCGATTATGCTCATACTCCAGACGCTCTGGATAAAGCTTTGTTGGCTAGCAAGCAGCATTGCCATGGAAAATTATTTTGTGTGTTTGGATGTGGTGGTGACCGTGACGTGGGTAAACGCTCGTTGATGGGCGAAATTGCAGAACGATTATCAGACCAAGTTATTTTAACTGATGACAATGTGCGTAGTGAAAATCCACGAAATATTATCAATGATATTTTAGCAGGCTGTATAAATCCAGAGCGGGTTCTTATTGAGCATGATCGAAAAGCTGCGATTAAGACTGCAGCTGCTATGGCTTCAGCAGGCGACATGATATTAGTTGCGGGTAAGGGCCATGAAAACTACCAAGTTATTGGAAAACAAACGTTGGCGTATGATGAACGTCAATTCGTTGCACTTTTTCAAGAGGGGAAGAGCATATGATCCCGGTTACACTATCTTGGGTGGCAGAACAGATTAATGGGCAGCTAATAGCTCAGCAAACAAAACAATTGGTTATTGAAGGTGTCAGTACTGATACTAGGAGTATTTTGCCAACTGACTTATTTTTAGCATTAGAAGGCCCAAATTTTGATGGGCATAAGTTTGTTAAACAAGCAGAACAAAAAGGTGCTATTGCACTGATCCTGTCTCGTAAAGTTGAGACTCACCTCCCTTGTATTTTGGTTGAGGATACCACTTTAGCTTTAGGATTATTGGGAGCCGCGGTGAAAGCGAAAGTGGCACCTAAAACGGTGGCTATTACCGGTAGTAGCGGTAAAACAACTGTCAGAGAAATGACTGCAACCATCTTATCCCAACGTGGCGAAGTGTTGGCGACCAATGGTAATTTTAATAATGAACTGGGTGTGCCTATGACGTTACTCAGGTTAGAACAAAAACATGAGTTTGCAGTCATTGAAATGGGAGCCAATCATTTAGGTGAGATTGCTTATACAACTAATCTAGTTAAGCCAGATGTAGCAGCTATTATAAATGTCGCTGCAGCGCACCTAGAAGGTTTTGGAAGCTTGCTTGGGGTAGCCCGAGCAAAAAGTGAAATATTTCAAGGATTATCTGAACAAGAAGGTGTAGCAGTAGTAAACGCAGACAGTCAGTTTTCCAAATTTTGGTTGAGTAAACTTGACAACAACAACGTGCAAACCTTTTCCGTTGAAAAACAAGCGGATGTGTATGCACAGGATATTACTTTAGGCTTAGATGGTTGTGCGCAATTTGAACTCGTCACACCTAACGGATGCATCACGATTAACCTCTCGTTGCCTGGTGTACATAATGTGAGCAACGCTTTAGTGGCTGCATCTTTAGCATTAAAGGTTGGGGCAACACTTCAAGATGTTCGAGATGGTCTGCGTTTTACACCACATGTCTCAGGACGTCTTCAGGTCAAACAATTAACTATACAAGTGAAAATTATAGATGACACCTACAATGCAAATGTGGGTTCGGTGAATGCCGCAATCGATTTGTTGTCCAGCTTTGCGGGAAGAAAAATATTAGTACTGGGAGATATGGCTGAATTAGGTGAGAAAGCACGTTATTACCACGAACAAGTAGGTGAATATGCCAAACAAAAAGGTATAGACAAGCTATATACACTGGGTGTATTAAGCCAAAGTGCGAGTGACGTGTTTACTGAGCAAGGTCGCCATTTTAGTTGTTTAGAACAGATGGTTGAACACATTAATCAGCAATTATTACTTGAAAAATGTGATATCAGTATTTTAGTCAAAGGCTCTCGTAGTGCGCGTATGGAGTTAGTAGTTAAAGCGTTGGAGGAGTCTCCATTGGGAAAGTTTGAAAGGGTTAGGGAGCAATCACTATGCTGATTTGGTTGGCAGATTGGTTGCAGCAATTCGATACAAGCTTTCGAGTTTTTTCATATTTAACGTTAAGGGCTATTTTAAGCACTTTAACTGCTTTATTAATTGCGGTAATTATTGGTCCAAAAATGATCCGATGGTTGCAACGTATGCAGATTGGACAGACGATACGTGATGACGGTCCAGAATCACATTTAGCGAAATCAGGCACCCCCACCATGGGCGGTTTACTTATTTTGGCTGCTATTGTTTCCAGTGTTTTGTTGTGGAGCGATTTGACCAATAGGTACGTGTGGGTCACTTTATTTATTTTGGTAAGTTTCGGTGTTATAGGTTTTGTTGATGACTACCGGAAAGTTATTCGAAAAGATGCAAAAGGCTTAATTGCTCGTTGGAAGTATTTTTGGCAGTCCGTGATTGCTCTTACTGTAGCTATTTACTTGTATTCAAGCCAACAAAATCCAGCTGAAACAGCTTTGCTTGTTCCATTTTTTAAAGATGTAATGCCACAAATGGGCCTGCTATTTATGGTCGTTACCTATTTCGTTATTGTGGGCACAAGCAACGCAGTGAACCTGACTGATGGCCTAGATGGGCTCGCGATTGTGCCTGTTGTTCTGGTCGCAGGGGCTTTTGCCATATTTGCTTATGTGACAGGTAATATTAATTTTTCTGCTTATCTGCATATCCCTTATTTACCACTTACCAGCGAATTAGTCATTGTGTGCACGGCTATAGTTGGTGCTGGTTTAGGTTTTTTGTGGTTCAACACTTACCCTGCACAAGTGTTTATGGGTGATGTTGGTTCTTTGGCACTAGGTGGAACATTAGGAATACTGGCGGTGCTGGTTCGTCAAGAGATCGTTTTGTTTATTATGGGCGGTATTTTTGTGGTCGAAACCTTGTCGGTTATTTTGCAAGTTGGGTCTTTCAAATTACGTGGTAAACGTATTTTTAGAATGGCACCAATACATCATCACTATGAACTGAAAGGTTGGCCTGAACCGCGAGTTATTGTGCGATTTTGGATCATTTCATTGATGTTAGTATTAGTGGGATTAGCCACATTGAAATTGCGTTAAGGAAGATCAAAAAAAGTGAAAATGTTGAATTTAGCTAATAAAAATATCGTTGTAGTAGGAATGGGTCTTTCAGGACTGTCTTGCGTGCGTTTTTTATTAACTAAAGGCGCTAGAGTGATCGCGATGGATAGTCGCAGTGAATTAACACTTAGCTTAGACATCCCACTATTCCTAGGCGACTTTAATGTAAATAAGTTGATTCAAGCTGATTTAATCGTGTTAAGTCCAGGTGTCGATTTAAATACCCCAGCTATTAAAAAAGCGAGCGAGTCTGGGGTGCACGTGATAGGCGACATAGAGTTATTTGCGCAGTTTACCAGATGTCCTGTGATAGCAATTACCGGCTCTAACGGTAAATCAACCGTCACTCATTTAGTTGCTGATATGTGTAAAGCGGCAGGTAAAAAGGTATTGATGGGGGGAAACGTTGGGGTGCCTGCCTTAGACCTGTTGGAGCAATCAGCTGATGTTATTGTACTTGAATTATCCAGCTTTCAACTAGAAACTACTTTTTCCTTGATGCCACTTGTGGCGACTGTATTAAACATTACTGAAGATCATTTAGACCGTCACGGTGATTTGACAACCTATCACCAAATCAAACGCAAAGTGTATCAAAATTGCCAATTTATAGTCTGTAATAGAGATGACCTTTTGACTTATCCCGTTAGTAATAAGGTAACTATGAGTTTTGGACTATCTCAAAGTAGCACTGGCTTTTCTTGGGATAAAAACAACGCCATTATATTGTTAGACGGCAAACCTTTTTTAGATAGTAAAAGTTGTCTATTGGCTGGCGCCCATAACATGCTAAATATTCAAGCTGCCGCAGCTTTGGCTAAAGTATTCGGTATAGATGACCACAGTATTCGGCAAGGTGCGCGAAAATTCGGTGGCTTGCCACATAGATGCCAAACTATATCCATGCATAATGATGTACGCTGGATCAATGACTCTAAAGCGACCAACATTGGTGCTACCTTAGCAGCAATTAATGGTCTGGTTTCCAATCTTAAAGGTAAGCTGATTCTAATTGCTGGTGGCGATGGGAAAGGAGCAGATTTCTCTGTAATGGCAGAATGTTTAACTCATTCTGTTGATTTACTTATCACCCTAGGAAAAGATGGCGATAAAATCGCTAGTCTTCATTCAAATAATATAAAAGTACAGACCATTCAAGACGCGGTTCTAATGGCGTCTAAGCATAGTCAGGTAGGTGATATTGTTTTGCTTTCTCCAGCTTGTGCTAGTTTAGATATGTTTGTTAGCTATCAGCAAAGAGGCGAATATTTTACGCAAGCTGTTAAGGAACTAGCTGCATGAATACAATGATTGAAAATAAAGTCAGTACCCTAAAACAATTATTTGAGTCTAAGCATGATGGAACATCTGCGTTCATTAAAGCTGATCTTCAACCATATGATCACTCATTATTACTCTTAGCGATTGCTTTGTTATCGATTGGTTTAGTAGTCGTGACTTCAGCTTCAATGCCAGTTGCAGATAGGTTGTTTGGTAACCCATTTCATTTTGCTATTCGCCATGGTATTTATGTTTTGTTGGCAATGTTTACCGCCTTGATAGTGATGCAAATACCTATGCGATGGTGGCGCAAGACTAATGTTTGGTTATTGCTGTTAGCTGTGATTTTATTAATTACTGTATTGATATTAGGTCGAAGTGTTAATGGCAGTACTCGTTGGTTAGTGGTTGGGCCCATCACTATCCAAGCTGCAGAGCCTGCCAAGTTGTTTTTCTTTTGTTATTTGGCCGGATATCTAGTGCGCAGATATGAGGAGGTAACAGATAACATAAAAGGTTTTATTAAACCTCTAGTGGTATTTTTTGCCCTTGCTTTATTACTTCTGTTACAGCCGGACTTGGGCACAGTTGTTGTGATGCTGTTTACAACTATTGGTCTATTGTTTTTGGCCGGTGCTAAGCTTTGGCAGTTTTTCAGTTTAGCCATTGCTGGTTCTTTGGCGGTGGTATTACTCATCGTTTTTGAAGAATATAGAGTAAGACGTATTACCTCCTTCTTGGACCCATGGGCTGATCCATTTGGTAGCGGTTATCAGCTAACTCAATCATTGATGGCTTATGGTCGGGGTGATGTGTTTGGTCAAGGTCTGGGCAATAGTCTACAAAAGCTTGAATACTTACCAGAAGCTCATACTGATTTTATTATGGCTATTTTGGCCGAAGAATTAGGTTTTGCAGGCGTATTAACAGTATTGATTATCATGTTGGTTATTGTCATGAAAGCCATGGCAATGGGTAATTTAGCACTGCGTAAAGAGCGTCCTTTTGACGCTTATTTAGCTTACTCGATTGGTATATGGTTTAGTATACAAACAGCGGTCAATGTGGGGGCTAGTGCAGGTGTTCTTCCCACCAAAGGTCTCACTTTTCCGTTACTAAGCTACGGTGGGTCAAGTTTGATAGTTATGTCGGTGGCGGTGGCTATTTTAGTGCGCATCGACTTTGAAATGCGAGTCGATGGTATCCAAGCCATTAACAAATCAGGTACAGCTAGAGGTAAAAAAAGAGTATTAGTTAAAAAAGCTAAACAAGAAGTCAACATGGTTATTGAGGATGTTATTGAAGATGCGCACTTAGAGTCATCAATCAGTGCAAAAGCTGGAGGCATACATGACTAAACGAATACTTGTTATGGCGGGTGGTACTGGAGGGCATGTTTTCCCAGGCTTAGCTGTCGCTGCTGAACTGGCTGCACAAAACTGGCAAATTCATTGGTTGGGCACATCTGGTCGAATGGAAGCTAAAATAGTCCCACAAGCGGGTTATTCTATGAGTTTTATTGATGTAGTAGGTGTGCGTCAAAATGGTGTTGTGACTTTGCTATTGGCACCCTTTAAAATCATTAAAGCAATCATACAAGCGCATCAGGTGATTAAACAGTTTCAACCACATGTGGTGATTGGGATGGGTGGTTTTGCCAGTGGGCCTGGTGGGGTAGCAACTTGGTTAAATCGTTTGCCTTTGATTTTACATGAGCAAAATGCGGTGCCAGGGTTAACTAACAGACTGTTGTCTCGTATTGCTAAAAAGGTCTTAACTGGATTTGACAAAACCTTCCCAGAACAAGCATTAGACCGAAGTAATAAATATTCTTGGGTCGGTAACCCAGTGCGTCAAGAGTTTGCAAAGTTGCCGGCTAAAAGTAGCATTGATCTCCCGCTTAATCTTTTAATTGTTGGTGGCAGCTTGGGTGCGCAGGTACTAAACGAAACGGTACCGTTAGCACTAACGGATATGAAACAGATAAACGTTCGCCATCAAACTGGTGCAGGACACTTAGCCACTGTGCAACAGAATTATTCCCAACAAGTTATTGATCCAAATTCTTATCAAATCATCGAGTTTATTGATGATATGCCCGAAGCTTATGCTTGGGCCGATTTAATTATATGTAGAGCAGGTGCTTTAACTGTGGCAGAAGTCTCAGCGGCCGGTATAACAGCGATATTTGTACCCCTGCCGCATGCGGTAGATGACCATCAGACAAAAAATGCCCAAACTTTGGTTGATATACAAGCTGCATATTTATTACCTCAAAGTGAGCTGACAGCGCATAGATTGCAGATTTTACTGCAAGAACATGTGTTATCTCCAGAAACATTAATAGAGATGGGGAAACGCAGTAAAACCGTTGCCCGTTTTGATGCCGCTAAAGAAGTTGCGCAATGTTGTATTGAATTAAGTGAGCAAGCAGCATGAAGACAGATAATCCAACCCATTACCACGTTCCTGAAATGCGAAGGATCAAGCACATCCATTTTGTTGGTATTGGTGGCGCAGGTATGGGCGGTATTGCAGAGGTCTTACTTAACGAAGGTTATGCTATTTCCGGCTCTGATCGCCAAACAAACGGGATGACAGATAGGTTGCAGAGTTTGGGTGCGACCATCTATTTAGGGCATCTTGCGAGTAATATTGAATTAGCCAATGTAGTAGTGGTCTCAAGTGCAATTGACCATTCCAATCCAGAAATAAGCGCAGCAAATAGAAAACGTATTCCGGTCATACGTCGAGCAGAAATGCTAGCCGAATTGATGCGTTTTCGACATGGTATTGCCATTGCGGGCACGCATGGAAAAACTACAACGACTAGCTTAATTTCTACTATTTTTGCTGAGGCGAAACTTGATCCTACCTTTGTAATTGGCGGCTTATTAAATAGTGCGGGCACTAATGCCAGATTGGGTGATAGTCAATACCTCATAGCAGAAGCGGATGAAAGTGATGCGTCTTTCGTTCATTTGCAGCCTATGGTGTCTGTGGTAACAAATATCGAAGCTGATCATATGGAAACGTATCAAGGTGATTTCCAGAAGATGCAAGACACCTTCATTGATTTTCTGCATAACTTACCTTTTTATGGATTAGCTGTGCTGTGTATCGATGATCCGGTTATTAAAAAGCTGCTTCCGCGCATCGGTCGTCAATATGTAACTTACGGCGTGTCTGAACAAGCTGATGTTCGCGCTGTGGATATTAAATTAGGTTTTAACCAAAGCTTCTTTAATGTGTTGCGAGAAAACTTACCACCAATGGCTGTTACGGTTAATCTTCCTGGGCAACACAATGTACTGAATTCTTTGGCAGCTATAGCTGTCGCAAGTGATGAAGGGTTAGAAGACAAATATATAGTCAAAGCATTAGGTGAGTTTTCAGGTATTGGGCGTCGCTTTGAGTTTTTGGGCGACTATGCTACCTCCAAGGGGCAAGCTATTTTAGTCGATGATTACGGTCATCACCCAACAGAAGTTGCAGCAACAATAGCCGTGGCTAGAAACAACTGGCCAGATAGGCGATTAGTTATGGCTTATCAACCTCATCGTTTTACTCGGACACGAGACTTATATGAAGATTTTGTAAAAGTGTTGTCACAGGTTGATGTGCTGTTGTTGCTCGAAGTATATTCAGCCGGTGAAGAGGCAATTGATGGTGCAGATAGTCGTTCTTTGTGTCGCTCAATTCGTCAGCGTGGACAACTTGAACCCATTTACGTGTCGGATATGACTGAACTACCCAAGCTGTTAGCGGAAAGCCTTAATGACCAAGATATTATTATGACTCAAGGGGCAGGAAATATAGGTCAAATTGCCAAGTTTTTACAAAAAAACCAATTAGAACCGGCACTGTTAGCTAAAGGGTTAGAGCCATGAATGAGCAGCAGATAACGTCACCTAACTCTAATCTTTACTCTAATCCTAAAATCAATAATTTTGGGAAAGTCGCTGTTATGTTTGGCGGATCCTCTGCTGAAAGAGAAGTGTCTTTAAATTCAGGAAAAGCAGTATTGCGTGGACTGCTTAATTTGGGTGTAGATGCTCATCCTTTTGATCCTGCAGAGCGACCCTTAACTCAGTTATTAGCAGAAAAATTTGATTGTGTTGTCATCATGTTACATGGTCGGGGTGGTGAAGATGGTTCACTGCAAGGGGCTCTTCAGCAACTAAATTTACCTTATTCCGGATCGGGTGTACTTGGGTCTGCGCTATGTATGGACAAAATCCGCAGTAAACAGGTGTGGCAGTGTTTAGGATTACCTACAGCAAATTATAAAATAGCTGATAAAAGAAGCTTTGATGCGCGATCATGCGGGGCTATAATGTCAGCATTGGGGAACGAGGTAATGGTCAAACCTGCTCAGGAGGGTTCTAGCATAGGTATGGCTAAAGTAAATAATGCTCAACAACTTGAAACAGCTATTCAAGACGCATTTAAATATGATGACAAGGTCTTGATAGAGCAGTTTGTCCATGGCTCAGAATATACCGTTAGCATACTCAATGGCAGAACTTTACCATCCATCAGTATGTGTACTCCTCGGGATTTTTATGATTACACAGCAAAATACCAAGCGGATAGCACTGTGTATCGATGTCCTAGCGGTTTGGCTAATTCACTAGAAACTAAGCTGGGTGTATTAGCGCTTGAAGCTTACGAGGCCTTGGATGGTTCCGGTTGGGGTAGAATTGACTTTATGCAGGATAAGTTAGGACGTTTTTATTTATTAGAAGCTAATACCGTGCCGGGTATGACTGAAAAAAGCTTAGTACCATTGGCGGCAAAACAATCTGGAATGAGCTTTGATGAGTTGTCTTTAGCTGTACTTGAAACAACTAAGATGTGTAGATGAGTGAATTGCCAACATTAGGCAAACCACAGAAAGGTTCTGATTTTTATATTGGGGTTATGTTTTTTATTTGTTTGCTGATCTTGTTGGCCTACGGGGTATTCAAATTAAATGTCTGGTTGGAAGATGAACAGCAGGCACCAGTGCAAGATATTATTGTTTCGGGTGACAAAACATTTATTGATGTTCAACAAATACAGTTATTAATCAAACAATCACAGCCAGGTAGTTTTTTTGAGCTAGATGTTAATCAAACTCATCAAACAATTGAATCTTTGCCATGGGTATACAGAGCTTCAGTTAGAAAACGCTGGCCTAGTGGCTTAGAAATTTTTGTGGTTGAGCAACAGCCATCCGCTGTTTGGAATGACGATATGTTGCTTAATAAATATGGTGACGCATTTGATGCGCAGGTCAATAATGCTGACTTAGAACCTAAAATAATGTTGCCATATTTATACGGACCAGGTGGAAGTGAACAAATAGCATTGCAAGGTTACCGAAACATGCAGTCGTTATTAGAAACCACAAATTTGTATATTGTGGAAATGTTTTTAAGTGAGCGTTTTGCTTGGAATGTACAATTAAGCAATGGTATCAAGCTGAATTTAGGACGTACCGAATTTATTGATAGATTACAGCGATTTGTGGATTTATTACCACTTATTTCACAACAAAAAAGGCAAGTGGATTATGTTGATTTGCGTTACGACACAGGCCTAGCCGTAGGCTGGAAAAGCGCTGTTACAGCGACATAAAAAAGCGCATAAATAAAACCACCATAATAACTGCATAAGAAGAGATTAAATTAACGTGAGTGTGATGAGTGTGATAATTGTGAAAGTTGGGCAATATGTCTAAAGGCACAGAAAGAAAGCTAATTGTTGGCTTAGACATCGGTACCAGTAATGTAAAAGCCATAGTTGGCGAGCTTTTAGATGACAACTCTATTAGTATCGTGGGTGTTGGCTGTCATGCTTCCAAGGGTATGGATAAAGGAGGCGTAAATGACCTCAACCTTGTGGTTCAATCTGTTAAACGTGCCATACACGAAATGGAATTAATGGCAGACTGCAGTGTATCGTCTGTGTTCATGGCAATTTCGGGTCGTCATGTGAAATGTCAAAACGAAAGCGGCATGGTACCGATTAATAATCAGGAAGTGACCCAGGAAGATGTGGATAATGTAGTTCACGCAGCACGGTCTGTGCCTATTGCTGCTGAGCGCCGTTTGTTACATGTGCTACCTCAAGAATTCACTATTGATGTACAAGAGGGCATTAAAAATCCTATTGGCATGTCAGGCGTTAGAATGGAAGCAAAGGCACATATTATTACTTGTGCCGATGACATGGCCAAAAATTTGGTGAAATGTGTAGAACGTTGCGAGTTAACCGCTGATCAACTTATATTTTCGGCTCTGGCTTCAAGTTATGCCGTTTTAACCGATGATGAAAAAGAACTCGGTGTGTGCGTTGTTGATATCGGCGGTGGTACTATCGACATGGTTATCTACACTGATGGTGCCATTCGGCATACCGCGGTTATTCCTGCAGCAGGTAATCAAATTACCAGTGATATTGCGAAGATATTCCGGACACCTATTAGCCATGCAGAAGAGATTAAAATTAAACATGCTTGTGCTTTAAAAGACATGGTTAGCATGGAAGAAAATATTGAGGTACATAGTGTTGGTGGTAGGCCATCTAGAGCCATGTCTAGACATACATTGGCAGAGGTCATTGAGCCTCGCTATCAAGAATTGTTCGAACTGGTGCACGATGAAATTCGCGCCAGTGGATTAGAAGAACAAATTGCTGCAGGAATAGTATTAACAGGTGGCACAGCAAAAATGGAAGGAGCGGTAGAATTTGCGGAAGAAATTTTTCAAATGCCGGTTCGTGTAGGTGAGCCATTAGGAATGAAAGGTTTATCCGAGTATGTCGAAGGTGCAAAATTTGCGACAGCTGTAGGTTTACTGCAATACGGAAAAGAGCATGTCATCAGTCAGTTAGCTATGAAAAACAAGGCAAACGATGGCGTGTGGCAACAGATTCAAAGTTGGTTTAAGGGTGAGTTCTGAGTATTGGTGTCGACACACTTACTTTTAAGTAATAAAAAATTGGGCAGTGGGCAAGGACGTATACCTAGCTGCTTTTATGTAAAAACCGGAGAGTAAAAATGTTTGAGTTAATGGATAGTCATAGCGAAGAAGCGATAATTAAGGTTATTGGTGTTGGCGGTGGTGGAGGAAATGCAATCGAGCACATGGTGGCGCAAAATATTGAAGGTGTAGAATTTATCGCCATTAATACTGATGCTCAAGTGTTGCGTAGTTCTTCTGCGAACGTCACGTTACAAATTGGTTCTGGTGTAACAAAAGGTTTAGGTGCAGGCGCTAATCCAAATATCGGTCGACAAGCAGCAGAAGAAGACAGAGAAACCATACGTCAGGCCCTTGAAGGTGCAGATATGGTATTCATCACTGCCGGTATGGGTGGCGGCACAGGAACAGGTGCAGCTCCAGAAGTGGCAAAAATAGCCAAAGAATTAGGCATTTTAACCGTAGCAGTCGTGACTAAACCCTTTCCATTTGAAGGTAGAAAACGTACAGATTTTGCTGAGCAAGGTATTGAAGAATTGTCAAAATACGTCGATTCATTGATTACAATTCCAAATGAAAAATTACTTAAAGTGATGGGTAAAGGTACACCATTACTTAAAGCTTTTAGCGCCGCCAACGATATTTTAAGTGGTGCGGTGCAGGGTATTGCAGAACTGATTACGCGTCCTGGTTTGATCAACGTGGATTTCGCTGATGTACGTACCGTTATGTCAGAAATGGGAACCGCTATGATGGGACATGGAAGTGCGTCTGGTGAAGATCGTGCAGAAGAAGCTTCAGAAAGTGCTATTGCTTGTCCTCTTCTAGAAGATATCGATTTGTCTGGTGCTAGAGGTATTTTGGTCAATATTACTGCTGGTCCTGATTTCTCTATTGATGAATTTGAAACCGTAGGTAATGCTGTAAAAGCATTTGCATCTGAAAATGCGACTGTGGTTGTAGGTACTGTTATCGATATGGAAATGACTGATGAATTGCGCGTTACAGTCGTAGCAACGGGCATTGGTGCTGAAAAGAAACCAGATATTTCTTTAGTGTCTAACAGAACAAGCAAAGTAATTCCTGATAGCAATGAGTTTAAACTGCAGGCTAACGGAGGAGCGCATGCGATGCCGAGTGCTAATCAGATGCCAGAACCTTCAAAAGCGATTGAACGCGATGAAAAACCTGAACAAGGAAATGATTTGGAATATTTAGATATTCCCGCATTTTTGCGCAAACAGGCAGATTAGAATATTAAAGTGAATTATTTAGTAAAAAACATGTCTCATTGATGGTTTATATTAGTTGTACCATCTAACGTGACAGATTTTTGACAATGCTAATTATATTTAGTACTATGCGTGCCGCTTTTTATTCCATGGAGCTATTGAGCTAAAGGTTATGATTAAACAACGCACCATAAAACAATCTGTACAAGAGACAGGAATTGGTTTGCATAAAGGTGACAAGGTCACTATGACTCTCCGGCCAGCGCCAGCGAATACAGGCATTGTATTTCGACGCGTTGATCTTGAGCCTCATGCGGATATTCCTGCTCGCGCAGAAGCTGTAGGCGATACTATGTTATGTACATGCATAAGCAACGCTGACGGTGCGAAAATTTCAACAGTCGAACATTTAGCTTCCGCTTTAGCGGGTTTAGGCATAGACAACATATTTGTAGAAGTCGATAGTGACGAGCTGCCAATTATGGACGGCAGTGCGAGTCCATTTATATTTTTGCTGCAATCAGCAGGCATCGCAGAAATTAATGCCCCAAAAAAGTTTATTAAGATAAATAAATCTATTAGAGTCGAAGACGGTGATAAATGGGCTGAATTTCGCCCCCATGACGGTTTTAGGGTCGACTTTAGAATTGATTTTGACCACCCAGTTATCAGCCAAACTCGTCAACATATGGTGCTTGATTTTGATTCTACGTCTTATGTTGATGAAGTAAGCCGAGCTCGTACATTCGGCTTCATGAAAGATCTTGAATACATGAATTCACTCAATTTAGCACTGGGTGGAAGCATGGAAAATGCTGTAGCGTTAGACGAATACAGAGTCCTGAATCCTGAAGGACTGCGCTACGCTGATGAGTTTTTAAAGCACAAAATACTTGATGCAATCGGTGATTTATATCTATGCGGACACAGTATTATTGGTGAATTGGTGGCGTATAAAACTGGACATGGATTGAACAATAAATTGCTTAACGCATTATTGCAAAATAAAGAATGTTGGGAATTTATTTGTTATGACACACCAGAAGAAATGCCTATCTGTTTTGCATCAGCACTACTAACAAACTAATCCTTTTATTGGTTCAATTTAACTAGTCGAAAAATATTTTCGTAGTTATCAGCAATATTTGGTTCAGCTGTATGATACTCTGAATTATGAACAACAATTCTTGAATTTAACCATCTACACATTTGATTAAAGCTCGTCTACATTATTCCGAATGGGATGATGAAAACGTATAAAAAATCAACGGAATGAGCGACAGGTATACGCTGAAGAGCTGATAGTTTTTGTTTATGTGAATTAAAATTAACGTTGTATTGAGTCCATGTTGAAAAGGTAGTCAATAGAAATGAAATTAACGTTACTCTTTAGAAGTAATAAAGCGCGTTTTGTAATAAACATAAATAAACAAAAATTGCTGTTGGCATTGTTAGCTATTAGCGGCTTTTTTCTTGTTTCCAGCCGCTCAACCCATTCTCCAGAAGAAAACATTGCTAGGATCCAGTATGCTAAAACAGGTCTAGATGAACAGGCCAATGAAGTCAGTGTACTCAAAAGAAATACCGAGCAACGTATGACAGGTATAATGTTTAAGTTAGCGGATATGCAGAGTCAAGTTCTACGCTTAAATGTATTAGGGTCAAGGTTAGTTCAGCAAGCGAAGCTCAATCCTGCTGAATTCAGTTTTAATCAAATGCCTAGCATGGGTGGTCCTTTGAATAGCATCCCAGTTGAGTTTCAAGTAGAAGATGCGCTGCTGTCAAAGATGTCTAGCATGCTTGAAAAAATTCAGAGAAAAGCTCAAGAACTAAACGTACTTGAATCTATCATGTTAAGCCACCATATAAATCAAGAGAGTAGATTAGAGGGTAAACCTATATCTTCTGGGTGGTTATCTTCATACTACGGTATCCGTAAAGACCCATTTAATGGCTTGCCCGCCATGCACAAAGGACTCGATTTTGCTGGAAAAGAAGGTGAACCC
>NZ_CAJXPA010000062.1 GCF_913058035.1 uncultured Paraglaciecola sp.
AAAGTATTACTAATTTATGTATATAATATATAACTCAATGTATATTATATTTAACATTTAGTTAATGATTTCATTCATTGAGAATATTTTAGTTGTCTTTAAACCCCGATGTCTTCATTCCACAGCTGAGGATGTGTATCTATAAAACTTTGCATAAGGTGTATGCATTGTTGATTTTGTAACACCTCTACGGATACACCACGAGCAATTAAAAGTGCTTCTTCTCCTAAATATGTGTGATTTTCTCCTACGATTACCTTACCGATGCCGTATAAAATAATAGCTCCTGAACACATTGAACAGGGTGATAAGGTAGTGTAAATAACCGATTCTCGATAAGTCTGAGCAGATTGGCGACCTGCATTTTCAAATGCGTCCATTTCGCCATGTAAAATTGGGCTACCGCTTTGCACTCTTCGGTTGTGACCACGGCCGATAATTTTGTTGTTATGCACTATAACTGAACCAATGGGAATACCTCCTTCGGATAACCCTTTTTGGGCTTCTTCTATTGCAGCCTGCATAAATTTGTCCATCTATATTCCTTAAATTTTATTTAGTTACTATAAACAGAACCTATCGTGATTATCATGTTCATCAGCTTTTTATAATTTCTCAATATGCACAATATCCTAGTTGAGCATAAAATCATCAATAATTAGTCTGAATTCATTGATATAGGCTTTTTAACACTCAAGGTAAAAACTAGTTTTACCTTGAGTGTTAAAAACTATATTCTCGATTTTGAAAGCGCTAACGCTGTTGGCATAACGAAAATGCAAACTGGTGGCGCTATGAGCAATTGGGCTAATCTTTTGACATCAGAAATGTACGCAGTCTTGAAATGGTCATGGTATAAAATGAGGGTGTTCTATATTCAATAAGAACCTTCTTCGTTAATTAAATCCCCTTGACTACTAACCGGTTTATTTTCCACAACATTTTTTAAATTTTTTACCACTGCCACAATTGCAAGGTTCGTTGCGACTCAATGAAGGAATAACAGTCTGAGTCGTCGGTTTATTTAAAATTGCGTCTAGCTCCATAATATTTTCATGCTTGTCTGTGTCAATTTCAATATTTGCAACAAGTGAATTATCTAATAGTATTTGTTCAATTTCTTCTTTCCTTTGTACTGTACAGACAACAAGTGTGAGAGGCGAATTTGCACTGCCTAATTTGACTTGTCTGTTGGTGTTATAACCAAAGCGTTGATATTGTTCTCGCACTTCAATGCGACCTTTAAAAAAAACCTTATGCATTATTAAACCCTAATGTATTTAGGTATAGATCATAGCAGTATAAGGGTAATACACTAACTTAAAGCTGCTACTTTACGTGTCTTATTTTTTGAAAAGCTTTGTTTACGCTTGATTAAGCTTTATCCAAGTAGCATAACCATCAATTCTAGATCTCTCATTATTTAATAACATCATGTTAAAATTTTTTTACTACACCCTCTACTACAATTTACTTTCAGCTCATGTAACGTCGCAAACTAACAGTACAATAGTTTGTAAAACATGAGTTAAAAGAGTCTGATTCTATTACTGGATTAGGGACAACAACTCTTAATTGCTCAACAAATAGTTTGCATAAAGGTGAGTTTATTTCATCGTTTAATTATGCTGAAGTAATAGATGAGGAGGGGATCATGCATGATTTTCTATCCTTGGAAACAGGTATTAGGCTGGGATTTTACGATACGTTTTTTGTTTATATTGAGGCTGGCTTTAATGGCATTTGTTATAAAGTGAGAACCTCAGTTTATAACAAATTGAGCATTTATATTATCTGATAATATAAATGCTCTTTAGTAACAATATTCAATAAGTATATTTATTTAGAATATCTTGATAAATATCACTACTTTTGACTTTTGCTAGTTGTGTATTAAAGTTGCGCAGTTGTTCTGGAGTCACACTTATTTTGCTGAACATAACATAAGCGTTCCCCGTTTTTATATTTATACCTTGAGCAACAATATACTTGGACAATGCTTTACGCCGAAGTAATGATGCACCCACAAAACTATCTTCAAGGTATCCGTCTATATCTTCGTCCAGCAGTCTAGCGACATTGATTTCGCCCATGATAGCGTTGACAAAATACTTGGATGTTTCAGGGTTATCTAACAAGGATGATACATCTGGTCCATAAACATAATCTTCAACTATACCTATTCGACTATTATTCTGAGAAAATTCAGAAATAGTTTTATAGCCTGCCCGTACCTTATCGCTCTTGCGAATATAAAGAGAAAACTCTTCCATCCGATATGCATCACTAAACAACGCAAACTTTTCCCTTGCTTGTGTTTTTGACGCGCCAAGCAATAGATCTACTTCACCCTGTCTTAAAGCCATTAACAAATCAACCCAAGTGCCTTGTTGATAAGTCAACTGACAACCCATGTTGCTTATCACCGCAGCAATTAATTCAATATCTAGACCGGCAATACGCTCACCAACATCTACATATTGATAAGGTTCCCACGCATCAAACCCAAGAACAAATTTGCAGTTGTTGTTAAGTAACTTTTTTTCCACCGGAATGGCCACGTCAGCAACAATAGATGTTGATTGGGTTTGCTCACTGGGAGGATTAGGTTTACATGCACTTACAATAAAAGATAAAAGTAGTAGTAAAAACAAATAGTTAATTTTCATAGTTCTGCTCCTTAAAATTCTTACTAAGTGTAATTTACTATTTGTATTTTGCGAGTCAATTAACAGTTTATTAACATCACGTTTGTTTTAAAGCAGATACTGTCACTAATTACTTGACCCTAGATGATACTCTAAGCTTTATGATAGAATGTCTGAAATAGAGGAACTGTCATGAAAATAAGTAATTTAGCCGCGCGTTCTGGTATTAGTGCACATACACTGCGTTATTATGAAAAAACAGGATTATTTAGTGCGTCACAGCGTAGTGAAAGTAATTACCGTATTTATTCACAGGATGATTTAACCACAGCTAAGTTCATTAAACGTAGCAAAGAATGTGGCTTTAGTTTAGCTGAAACGGCGGCTTTACTGGCAATAAAGCATGATAAAGACCAGCATGTTTGTGCTGAAGCTAAGCTTATTACGAGCACAAAAATAATTGATATTAGTCAGCAAATTACACAACTAAAACAGATGCAAAAAACATTACAACAACTAGAACGTTATTGTTGTGGTGGTCAAGAAAGTGCAGAGTTTTGTTCAATCATTGCTAACTTAGAACAGGAGTAAATTATGGATCTTTTCTCAAATTTTGTATTGCTCTTCACTGAATCTGCCCCTTTTTTATTATTAGGTATGTTTATCGCTGGTATGATTAATCAGTTGATCCCGCGCGCATGGGTAGAAAAAACATTGGGAGGTAAAAGTTCAATATTAACGGCAGCACTTATTGGCGCCCCTCTGCCGTTGTGCTCCTGTTCTGTTATTCCAGTTGCCATCGGAATAAGACGAAGTGGTGCAAGTAAAGCAAGCACCGCTAGCTTTTTGGTTGCCACACCTGAAACGGGGGTCGACTCGGTTGGTATTACATACGCGTTAATGGGACCGATAATGGCAGTTGCTCGACCTATTGCAGCAATAGTTTCTGCCATAGTCGCAGGTTTATTAGTCCTGTGGTTTGGTCGGCTAGACAATGAGTTTGAACCAGAGCCCCAGGATAAAACTACAAGCAGTTGCTGCCATAAGTCTAATGCTGCACCAACTAATATGATTGAAAAGACAAAAGCAGTATTTGTATTCGGTTACGGCCAGTTACTAAGAGATTTTATGCTGTGGTTTTTGATTGGAATTTTCTTCGCTGCTCTTGTCACCACCTTAGTACCTGTAGGATTTTTAAATCAGTATGCGCAAGGTATATGGGCTATGTTAGTTGTAGTTTTGATATCTATTCCAATGTACGTTTGCGCTACAGCTTCGACACCCATTGCCGTTGGTTTGTTGTTGTCGGGTATCACGCCAGGTGCGGCTTTAGTTTTTATGCTGACGGGGCCTGCAACCAACATTGCCACTTTGATGGTGATTAAAAACGAATTGGGCAAACGTGAACTTGGTCTTTATTTATTGGCTATTATCAGCAGTGCATTAATATCTGGATTAATTTTGGATGTACTTTTTAAGCAATTTGACTGGCAAATGCAATTATCTCATGGCGAACATTCAGATATGATAGGTATATTGTACCAAGGATGCGCCTTAGTCTTAGCTGGACTGATTGTGTATCAGCTACAAAAAATGTTATTCCTTAAGTTTTTAAAACCCAGCTCCGTGTAAGTTACAGTGACTTGTAGCAACGTATTTTAATCTAATTGCTAACAAAGTTTATGAATACTTACAAATTTTAGATATCGAGAAACAGCGTGGCAAAGGACTTTTTGTTAAGGCAAGTGCACCTCACAGTATCTTAGAAAAAAGCGAAGCTCTATTGTGCCCTCTGAACGACCATTGATAATATTGAAAATTTCACGCCTTTAGCTTTCTGTCGAAGAATTGCCGCGAACTACCAAGGAGAATTGATAATGTCAGCAATGATTACAATTTCAGGACTAAGTAAGTCTTACAAAAATAAGCAGGTACTGAATGATGTAAATTTAACCTTAGGTGCGGGACAAATTTTAGGCTTGGTAGGACCAAATGGAGCGGGTAAAACGACCTGTTTACAAGCGTTGTTAGGTTTAACTAATTATGAGGGGGAGATTAATGTATTGGGATACAACCCTAGCAAAAACAGAGCAAAGATGTTGATGGATGTTGCTTATATTGCTGACGTTGCTGTTTTACCCAAGTGGATAAAAGTCAATCAAGTATTGACGTATATGCAAGGTGTTCACCCCAACTTTAATCAACAAAAGGCTGAAGCATTTTTAGCCAAAACTAATATACCCGCAACAGCTAAAGTTAAAACCTTGTCTAAAGGCATGGTGACACAATTACACCTCGCTTTAATTTTAGCCGTTGATGCAAAAATATTGATCTTGGACGAACCTACTCTTGGTTTAGATATTCTGACTCGTCGTCAATTTTATGCACATTTGTTGGAGGACTTTTATGATGAAAAAAAATGTATCATACTCACCACTCATCAAATTGAAGAAATAGAACATATTCTCACGGATGCCGCATTTATTCGTGATGGTAAGATTGCACTGGCCCAGAGTGTCGACGATATTCGTAGCCGCTTTAGATTGTTAGCAGTCGATAACAGACATATTGAACAAGCCAGATCTTATCACCCACTTTTTACTAATACCATGATGGGTATCACTAGCATGTTATTTGATAATGTTGACCCCGCTATACTTGATACTCTAGGCAAGGTGAGTTCTCCTTCGTTGGCTGATATTTTTGTCGGAGTGATGACGCAGGAGACTCACGCATGAACAGTTCACAAATCATCACTAGTTTTAGAAAGGAAATCTGGGAGTTTAAAAAAACCTTATTTTGGGTGCCTCTCAGCATCGCGGTTTTTATAATTGCCGCACCTTTGCTCAAGTTGATACTGC
The DNA here is from genome assembly GCF_913058035.1 of uncultured Paraglaciecola sp. Lineage (GTDB taxonomy): Bacteria > Pseudomonadota > Gammaproteobacteria > Enterobacterales > Alteromonadaceae > Paraglaciecola. The sequence continues at coordinate 5,510 of NZ_CAJXPA010000062.1, forward strand.
TAGAAGAGCACGAAACAGCCATGTTGCTTGATACCATAACAAATGCTGACAATTTGGCACATGTAGAAGGTTTCACACGTTTTTTCCTGACCACTATTATGGGCATGTTTGTACCTTTTATCATGTCGTCATTGATCATACAGCTCTATTACTTTACGACTTGCTTGTTCGACGAAAGACGTGACTTATCAATTTATTTTTGGCGTTCATTACCTGTATCCGACGTTCTAAACGTGGGTGTTAAACTGATCACAGGCGCGTTAGTTGTACCAGCAATCTTTATGCTTGCGGCAACATTTGTGGTGTTTGTTTTTCTACTATTGGCTCTGATTACGTGTGCAGTGTTGTCGTTAGGATATGACGTGTCATTATGGGGGTTATGGGGAAGCGCTGACATCATCAGCAATTTAATCTCTATTTGGTTAAACCTACTGCCCTATGCATTATGGATGTTTCCTATTTTTGCATGGTTAATGTTAACGTCGATGTTTGCTAATAAAGCCCCTTTTTTATGGGCGATATTGCCTGTAGCCGCTATATTATTAATTGAATCTTTTGTCGCTGGATATTTACATCTGGATGGACGTATTTTCTTCAATACATTGCGTGAATACTTTGCATTTGGCCAAGGCATGTTTCCAGGTAATGTAACTGGTTCTGAATCGAATCAGTTTACAGTATTTTTCGCCTTGTCCTCAAAAATCAGTCTGCCTGCCACATTGGTTGGAGCGGGGTTTATGTACATGACTTATTGGTTCAGAGTGAACAGGAGTCACGTATAAATAATGTGACATCTAAGGAATTGACACGATCAGTTTTGCATATTTAAATGCTGATCGTGACGTAGACTGAAGTACTTCAATTTATATATGCTTTACCAATACCCGAATAGACTGCCCACAGTTACTCTTCGACCTAAAGCCGATTAAAACCAATCTAATTAGGCTCATTCCCAGCTTTCCATTTGATATTACAGCCCATAGAGGGTGTTTGAGCTGCGTCAATATGGCGATCATCAAGTAGTGTATCCATCGCGTGTATTAAGTCGCTTCCCGTTGCCTGATGTTGTGAGGAGTCGTAATTACCGGAAGAAATACGTAGCGGTCGAGAAGCATCAAATTGCCCGCGGTAAACCAATTTTTGTTCAGCATTAAATAGATATATATCAGGCGTACATGCTGCAGAATACGCTTTAGCTACTTTTTGATCCTCATCAAGTAAATATGAAAAAGGGTATTGACGGATTCGTTTTTCCTCAATCATATGAACCATGTCGTCATCGGGATACAATTCGATATCGTTGCTATTGATTGCCACAAAATCAATTCCCATTTCTTGATACTGTAAAGCGACTTTAGCCAACTGTGGCGCAATATGAATAACGTAGGGACAATGGTTACAAATAAAAGCTACTACCAAACCTTTATTTCCTTTGAAGTTGTCCAAACTGACAATATTACCGTCTGTATCAGGTAAACTAAAGTCCGCTGCTGTGTGGCCAAGAACTAACATATTGGAGGCTGTCGTTGCCATATTGTGTTTCCTCAAATTAGGATTTTTAATTTTGTTTATAACAGTTTACCTGCTCTAATCCATACAAGGTATACTTTTGCCTTTATTGGGCTTTGAAAATTGAATATGCAGCAAGAATTAGAAATTGAAGATTTAGTAATCGGCACAGGTAAAGCTGCCGAACGTGGTGCCTTGATCACCGCCCACTACGTCGGTTGGCTCGAAGACGGCACAGAGTTTGACTCGTCTTATAAAAAGAATATACCTTTTCAAACCGTTCTCAGTAATAAGCGTGTGATCCAAGGCTGGATTTTAGGCTTGCAAGATATGCAGGTGGGCGGCAAAAGACGTTTGCGAGTACCGGCACATTTAGCGTATGCAGAACGCCAAATTGGAACGATGATACCACCACATTCTAATCTACTGTTTGAAATAGAATTGTTAGAAGTGCTAACTAGGGACTAAATAATCATCTGAAAAACTTAAAGCTTGTTAATTGAAATGAGTTCACGCACCTCAGTTAACTTGTCTTCTCATTACGCCAGCAAATCTCGACCCACTTCAAACTCACAATAATCTGCGTTAACTGGTTTCCAACCTTCTAAATCAAGGGAATTAGGACACGCCTCAACATCTTCATGTTTCCTACCACTCTACACACGATTTACCGATAGCTCGTCGATATTGGCTTTGGCAGTTTTTTATCCTTCATTGCAGGTTACATTACAGGGAATATTGCAGGTGACATTGCAGAAGGTGCTCTTAATCCACTCAAACATTTAAGAAAGCCCATATTCGCAACCACTACTGGTTCATTTCAAAGGCATTTCGTGAAACTGAAACTGAGACAAAGGCCAGAGAAGGACTAAAAATAATATGTGAGGTTCGAAGTAGCACCTCACATATTAAAAGTTAGGTAGCTAGTTTAGGTAGCTAATTAAACTGATTTTGAAACAACATTAAATAGTATTATCTAAAAGTGATCGAACATTAAAATTTTGGTCGTCCAAATAACACTTCAACACCTAACACATCATCCTTAAATGCTAAAAGTTCACGATATAAGTTTGTTGACAAGTCCTAATCGTATCTTCTGCTTTTGATTGAATCTGGGCTATAACCTGCGTAGACTCCGCCACGGAGTTGGCCAGACAATCGCCGTTCAGTTTTCATTCGTGAATTTCTGAAGGGAGGAAAGTCCGGGCTCCATAGGGCAGGGTGCCAGGTAACGCCTGGGCGGCGCGAGCCGACGACAAGTGCAGCAGAGAGAAGACCGCCTTTTTGTTATTCGTAACAAATCGGTAAGGGTGAAAGGGTGCGGTAAGAGCGCACCGCGTTGCTGGCAACAGTATACGGCAAGGTAAACTCCACCCGGAGCAAGACCAAATAGGATCTCGTATGGCGTGGCCCACGTTGAGATCGGGTGTGTTGCTGGAGCCAGTGAGCGATTGCTGGCCTAGATGAATGATTGTCGCTGTTTGTTTTCGAACAAACTTCACAGAACCCGGCTTATCGGCCAACTCCAACTAATTGTACAAAAGGGATGGCAAATGCCATCCCTTTTGTTTGTGGTTATTCTGCAGGACCTTGCTTATAAATACTCTAGGAAGCAGCTAAGTAATAATCAGTAGATTCCCTGTTTAATGCATTTAAAATAACTAGGCTGATTGCATTGTTTATTTATATTTTATTAATTAAACATAAAAAAAAAGCACGTAAACCACTATTCTACCAGCCCTATATTAATTATTTTCAGTTCGGTTTAAATACATTACTAAATGAATATCTGCTCGGACCTCGCTTTGTTAAGTCGGCGTTAAGCCTTTTTACTATAAGATGATGCATATACAAACCCGCTTTGTGAGTCAAAAATATATAGACCTTTGGTTACGCTTTACACTTAATTAATTCTTTGAATTGATTTTATTTGAATACATCGTGTATCTTCTTAAGAGATCCAGATTGTTCGCTAATTAGGAATAAACATGAAAAAAACAATGATTGCCGTCGCACTATCCACTTTTGTTATATCTGGGTGTGCATCTAACTATAGCAATACTCAAAAAGGTGCTGGGATTGGTGCCGTGGTGGGCGCACTTATTGGAAAAGGTACAGGCGATAATGATAAAAGTCGCTACGTTTGGGGCGCTGCTCTGGGCGCATTAGCAGGCAGTGCAATTGGCAATTACATGGATAAACAAGAAGCTGCGTTTCGCGAAGAACTTGCCGATAGTGGGGTAGAAGTGTATCGAGAAGGCGATAGTATCCGCTTATCTATTCCAGGTAACATTACCTTTGCTAGTGGAAACGCAGCAATTGTAACGGATTTTTATCCGGTACTTGAAGATGTGGCAAAAGTGCTGAATCGTTATGAAAAAACCAAACTCAGCGTCGAAGGACATACTGATTCTGTAGGAGATGCTAACTACAATACACAGTTGTCGATTCAACGAGCCAACAGTGTCGCTAACTATTTACAGGGAACAGGTGTTGTGGCGAATCGTTTGCAGACGCTTGGAATGGGTGAGAGTCAACCAGTATCAAGCAACGATAACGCTCAAGGACGTCAAGAAAACAGGCGGGTGGAGTTACGTGTTATTCCTTTACAAGGCTAATTAAAACCTAATTAAAACCTAACCTAACACAAAAAATGGCTGTCTTGGACAGCCATTTTTTTACCTAGATATTGATAGGTTATTCTGTGATTTTTATAGGTACACAACCGTTTTCATCGAGTTTTTGTCCTTTGGCTAACATCGATAGTTTTCTACATAACACATAAAAAACAGGGGTGAATATTAAACCAAAAAATGTCACGCCTAACATACCGCTAAACACAGTAACACCTAGGGCCTGACGCATTTCAGCACCCGCACCAGTAGCAATAGCAAGTGGAATAACCCCGAGAATAAATGCAAAAGAGGTCATAAGGATAGGTCGCAACCTAAGTTTAGACGCTTCAACTGTGGCTTGATAAAGAGGCGTACCCTTTTGTTCTAGGTGGCGGGCGAACTCAACAATCAAAATAGCATTTTTACTGGCAAGTCCCACTAAAACTATCAAGCCTACTTGAGTCAAAATATTATTATCCATGCCCATTATCCACACCCCCGTAATAGCACTGAGTAGACACATCGGCACAATCAGAATGACGGCTAAAGGTAACGTCCAGCTTTCATAAAGGGCTACCAATAGTAAAAATACAAAGACCACCGCCATAATAAACGCGATTAGTGCAGAATTTCCGGCTGTTTTTTGTTGATATGCTAGTTCTGTCCATTCAAAACTTATGCCATCAGGTAATATTTCTGTAGCAAGTTTTTCCATACTAGCGATAGCTGCGCCTGAGCTAAACCCAGGCGCAGCACTGCCCAATAAGTCTGCGGCAGGATACAAGTTGTACCTAGGTACGCGAGATGGACCTGATTGGTATTTGAAGGTAACCACTGAGCTGAGCGGTACCATATCGCCAGATGCATTTTTAACTCGAATGCGGCCAATATCATCGGGCGTCATTCTAAAAGGCGCATCAGCCTGTGCTGTGACTCTAAAGGTTCTACCTAAGTAACTGAAATCATTTACAAAAGCGCTCCCTAAATATATTTCTAAAGCGCTAAATACTTCTGATACAGGCACACCTAAACGTTCAACTCTTTCTCTGTCTATATCCACATAAAGTTGTGGCGTATTGGTTTCAAATAAACTGAAAACTGATTGGGTTGCGGGTGCTTGATTCGCTGCACCTGCCAATTCCCACATTGCTTGCTCTAAGACCTCAAGGCCTCGTCCTGCTCTGTCCTCAATCATCATTTTAAAGCCTCCACCGTTGCCAATTCCTCGCACTGCCGGGGGTGGAATAACAATAACAAAAGCTTCTTTTATCTGTGACATTTGTTTTTTTACATCTGCGAGAATCTGATCGAATGTTAAGCCTTTAGCTGAGCGCTCATCAAAGTAATCCATCATAGTGAATATGGCAGCAGAGTTGGATGCATTGGTAAAAGTGGCACCAGAAAATCCAGCAAAGCCCACAGATGTTCTGATCCCGTCAATCTTTAATAGCCTACTTACCGCATCTTTCACTACATCGTCGGTGCGCGTCAAAGAAGCACCTGCGGGCAATTGAATGCTAACAATTAAGTAGCCCTGATCTTGCGCGGGGATAAAACCTTTAGGAACAGTAATGAACAAATAACCTGCCAATATCATCAGCCCTAAATAAACTAAAGACATGAGCGATCCCAGTCGTATGAGTTTTGCGGTTAATTTTCCATATAACTGAGCAGTGTTGTCCATTTGTCGATTAAAAGTATCGCCTAAGCGCGTCAACAAGCCTGGTTTTTCTTTGACTGTCCGATGCGGTTTAAGTAACACTGCGGATAATGCGGGACTTAAAATTAAGGATACCGCGACAGAAATCAACGTGGCGACTGCGATGGTGATACCAAATTGACTATAAAATTGTCCTGAAATACCACCAACAAAAGCGGTGGGTAAAAATACGGCGACCAACACCAAGCCAATCGCCATCACTGCACCACCCACTTCGCGCATCGTTTCTCGCGCTGCCTGCATGGGTTTTTGTCCTTGAGCTAACAAACGCTCCATGTTTTCTACTACCACTATGGCATCGTCAACTACTATGCCGATGGCTAATACCAAACCAAACAGTGTCAGGTTGTTCAATGAAAAGCCAAGTGCGCTCATCACTGCAAATGTGCCAATCAGAGATACCGGTATTGCGATAATGGGAATAATGGCTGCGCGCCAGTTTTGTAAAAACACCAATATCACCAATACCACTAATCCTATGGCTTCATAGATGGTAACTTCAACTGCATCGATAGATTGGCTTATAAATTCAGTAGGATTGTAAGCAATATCGTAGGCTAAATCAGGTGGGAAATTAGCAGATAATTTTTGCATAATGCTGCGAATAGTTGCTGCAGTTTCTAATGCGTTGGTACCAGGACGTTGGAAAATAGGCATCGCTACGGCTTTTTTATCACCCAGGTAACCTCGTGTGGCATAACTCTCAGCGCCTAACTCGACTCTGCCTACATCTTTAAAACGCACAATTCTGCCGTCAGTATTTTTGATAATAACGTTGTTAAATTGCTCTGGCTCAATGAGTCGTCCTTGGGTTTGCACACTTAATTCAAAAGCTGTCTGACCTTGAGCCACAGGTGACTTATTTAAAGTGCCACTGGCCACCTGAATGTTCTGACCTTGTAATGCCTTTATGACCTCTGCTGCTGTCATTTCGATTGATGCTATCCGTCCAGGATCGAGCCAAATGCGCATTGAGTATTGACTTGCACCAAATACCAGTATGTTGCCCACACCTTGAACACGTGCCAATTGGTCACGTACTTGTAACGTCACATAATTGGCAATGTAAGTTTGGTCATAGGTACCATTGGGTGAAAACATATTCACAACTAACATCAAGTCGGGTGAATTTTTAATCGTTGTTACACCAATACGTCGAACCGGCTCAGGTAGGCGCGGTTCGGCAATCGCCACACGGTTTTGCACTTGCACTTGGGCCGTATCTAAATTGGTGCCTAACTCAAAGGTAACAGTGATACTAACATTACCGTCTGCGGTCGATTGAGAGGAGATATACAGCATGTTCTCCACACCGTTTATCTGCTGCTCTAGAGGTGTAGCGACGGTCTGTGCAGCAATTTCGGCATTGGCTCCAGGGTAGGACGCTGTGACTTGTATAGTTGGCGGGGCAACTTGTGGGTATTGCTCAATAGGCAAATTTTGGTAAGCAAGGCTACCAATAATCAACACGATAATGGCTAAAACAGAGGCAAATTTGGGTCTGGAAATAAAAAACTGAGAGAAATTCATATGGTTGCTCCCAGTTAGTAGTTGTATTGACTAGCAATGTCGACTTGCTTTGGTGACACCAAAGCACCTGGTCTGGCACGCATCATACCATTAACTAAAATACTATCATCAGGGCTTAAACCTCCAGCAATAATCCGCAAATCTTGAGTATGTAATTCACCTAAAGTAACAAATTTTCGATCTATTTTATTTTCGTTTGTCACCACGTAAATAAATTTGCGAGATTGGTCTGTGCCAATAATCATATCGGGTACCAGCATAACCTCAACATCCTCTTGAGATAACAAACGCATACGTCCAAATATACCGGGTAAAATAAAGCCGCCTGGATTATCTAAAATAGCTCTACCTTGAATAGTACCTGTGCCTGAGTCTACTTGATTATCAACAAAATCCATCACACCAAAATGACTAAATTCCTGTTCATCTTGCAAGCGTATTTGCACTGGATTAGATTTAGTCCTAGAGCTTTCACGTTTGTCTAACTGGCTTAGACGTATATATTTTAAGAGGTCTCGCTCGCCAGCATCAAAATAGAAGTGAATAGGATTAAGCGAAACGACGGTAGTCAATAATGTTGCATCGCTGGCACCTCCTGTCACAAGGTTTCCCACATTGACATAATCCCTTGAAACTACGCCATTAATAGGCGATTTAACCTCAGTGAACTCCATTTCTAACTTGGCATTTTCAAGCGCCGCCCAAGCGAGTTGATATTCATTGGTTCTGCGATCGACCTCCTCTTGAGAGAGGGAATTTTTACTACGTAAATCTTTACCTCTATCCAATTCTTTTTTTGCTAAGTCGAATCGCGAACCCGCACTTTTTAAGGTGATTTTAAACGAGCGTTGGTCTATCACAAATAATACGTCGCCCTTCTTGACTGCTTGGCCGTCTTTAAAATTAGTTTGTTGTAAATAACCGCTCACTCTTGCTCTGATTTGTGCCTGGTTGACTGCAGCAAATCTGCCCGTGTATTCGTCCCATTGTGTGATGACAGCCTGAATGGGTCTGCTTACATCCACCTCGGGAGCAGGCAATTGCTGAGATTGGTTCTTATGCTCTGAGCAGCTACTCATTAAAGTGAATAATAAAAATAGCGAAAAATAATAAATAGGTAAGCGCATGTGTAAAGTCCTTAATGAGTAGAGCCGAGCGGGGTGCTCTAGAATATATAAGCAGAATTGGAGCTGTGATTACTAATTATTCAAAAAAAGATTAACACCAAAATAAATTAAGATAACTATACATCCTAAATGAATAGATAGGGCAAACTTAAAGTACTGCTTTATCTTAAAAAAACATAAGAAGATGGTAATGTTTGACTTTTGTAAATTCCCTGTTAAAAGCTGTTTGGGATCTTTTACAAGTAACCATAATGATGTATGGGTGTTTGATGCGCTAATCTTGCGCAGACATATCTACGCTGTCAGTATTTTGTGGAAACTTACAGTCTCACGTTGCTCGCGAGTTGACTCTTCCAACAACTTATCGATTTTGTTACTTTGGTAGAAGCCATATCGCTCAAAGACGACAGCTAGAAGCTAAGTGTCTACTGTTTATACACAAAACATTGTGAGTTTTTTGTATGGTCTTACTGAACAACTCAGTTCAAAAAAGCTGAAGGAACAATGAATGAGACAACTAGTCCTCTTGGTGTGCCTGATAATATGTAGTCAATGTGTAGTTATGGCACATCAAGCTTCCATCACTTATGTGGCGAACGAAGCGGTATTAATAACGAATGGTAATAAAAAAGTGTTGTTTGACCCATTCTTCCATCAAGCTTTTGGTACTTATCAATTAGTGCCTGAAGAGACGAAGAAGGCAATTTTTAATGGCACACCTCCTTTTGATAACTTGACTGCTATTATTATTAGCCACGCTCACGGTGATCATTTTGCCGCCGATGATGTTTTAAGGTACCTACAAAAACACCCTAATACGCAGCTAATTGCGCCTCAACAAGCAGTCACAGAACTGCGTACTTTGGATGGGGTAATGCAAATACTACCTCAAGTTACCAGCGTTAAATTAGCATTTAATCAGACACCGAAAAGTGTAGAAGTGGCGGGTTTATTGGTCGATGTGGTAAGAATTCCTCACGCAGGTTGGCCTAGTCGTGCAAGTATCGAAAACTTAGTTTTTAGAGTGACCTTAACACACTTAGATACGTCTATTACTGTAATGCACATGGGAGATGCCGACCCAGATGCAGACCATTTTTTGCCATTTAAAGACCATTGGCAAAAGCGGGTCAGTGATGCAGCATTGCCGCCTTATTGGTTTTATTTTTCGGCTGAGGGCAGAGATATTCTCAGCAATATACTTAATACTAAAAATAGTATCGGTATTCATGTGCCCATCGCAATTCCAAGACAGCTTAAATCTAGTGGCCAGAATTATTTTTCACTACCGGGTGAGGTGCGAAAGATTAATCAGCATCATAATCATTAAACTTGTCAAAAAAATAAATGATTAGCGATACAACTGATTTTACATATCAATTTAATAATGAGAGATGCAGTCTTATTATTTGAGCAGCTCGAACGCGTAAAAGTATCTATTTTTATGTTTACTTTACAGTGTTCTTTTTTACTCAAAAATTAGGTAGGCTGCGATACAAATAAACTAAAAGGATATCAATATGAAAATGCTATTTTTGGCTATTTTAATGGCTCTGTCGGTAGGTTGTAAATCCACAGAGCAAGCGTCGCCTAATCCAGACTTTTTGAGTGGCTCGATATCAGCCAAACAACTTATTAAAGGATACCCACAATTTCGTGCCGCTTATGAACAATACCAGCCTACCTCAGCTGAAATTACTGCAATAAAATCTTTATCGGGCAAGTCTTTGCTCGTATTGTTTGGCACATGGTGTCACGACAGTGAGCGTGAAGTGCCTAGGTTATTAAAACTTATCGATTTATCTGGCGTTGAGTTGAAAAGTTTGTCGTTACACGGCATCAATTATAACAAACAGGAACCAAGTAATTTGCACCGACAATATGGTTTGATGTTTTCACCGACCATTATTTTGCTGCAAGGTGAAGTTGAATTAGGCCGAGTTGTTGAAAAACCAATGACTAGTTTGGGAGAAGATTTAGCTAGTTTTGTTAGTGAATAATAGTATGAATTTACTGTGTTAGTTATACTTCATCATTCCTAAACATTGTCACCTTAAACTATTTTAGAAGTATTGTTTACGCATAGAGTTAATACTGTTTAGATCGTATCCTTAACAATGACCGTATAGTTTTTACAATTATTGTTTCATTATATAGCAGGGCCATCAAGCGTTGCTCATTTCATATTTAGATTGATATATATTAGGAATTTATTATTCATTCACTCACACCAACTGATAAAGATCTGTGGTTTCTGCCTTTAGGTGGAACGGGCGAAATAGGCATGAACATGAATCTTTATGGACATGCCGGGCAATGGTTGATGATGGATTGTGGCATAACTTTTAATAGCCCACTTTGTACAGAAGCTGAATCTAAAAAACCTGGGCTGCATAAACATGAAATAGTCGCTGCCGATCCTTGGTTTATTAGTCAGCGCAAAGAACAGTTAGCGGGTATTGTGATTACTCATGCCCATGAAGATCATATTGGTGCTCTACCTTTTTTATGGCGTCGATTCAAATGTCCTGTTTACACCACCAAGTATACTGCTGAAATATTACGCAGAAAACTTGCTCGTGGTGGATTAGGCGATAAAATTCCGATTATCGAAATAAACAGTGGTGAACGTGTCAATATTGGTGAGTTTAATGTTGAGTGGGTATCGATTACGCACTCAATACCAGAACCCCATGCCTTTGTAATTAGAACCTCAGCGGGTAGTGTTTTTCATACCGCAGATTGGAAAATTGACCTTGCACCCGTGACAGACAAACCCTTTAACGCTCATCCTTTTAAGTTATTGGGTAAACAAAATATATTAGCCATGGTGTGCGACTCAACCAACGCCATTCGCGAAGGCCATTCTGTGTCTGAGCAACAATGTTATAAAGGTTTGAAACAAGCTGTATCAAAAACAAAAGGACGGGTTGTAGTGGGGTGTTTCAGCAGCAATATTGCACGCTTGATAACGTTGGCAAAAATTGCAAAAGAAACAGGGCGTTACTTTGCACTGTTTGGCCGTTCTTTGCAAAACACAGTAGGAGCAGCAAAAGCCACTGGGCACTGGCCAGATGACTTACCCGTACTCGATGCTTTCAACGCTGGATACTTATTACCAAACGAGGTGTTGGCGGTAGCAACAGGTAGTCAAGGTGAGCCAAGAGCTGCATTAAATCAATTGGCCAAAGACACATATCGAAATGTTTCTTTAGAGGAAGGAGACCTAGTAATGTTCAGCTCTATTGTGATACCCGGAAATGAAAAGCCAATCGAAAACCTATTGAAAGCTTTTAAAGCACGTAAAATCAAAACCCTTATGGCTGATGACTCAGAATTACCAATTCATGCCTCAGGGCATCCTTGTCAAGAAGAGCTAAAACAAATGTATGAATGGGTGCGCCCACAAATTGCTATACCCACACATGGGGAAGTTGAGCATATGCAAGCTAACGCAGATATGGCACGTTTAAGTCATGTGCCACGAAGCCTAACTGGACTCAATGGTGACTTATTTAAACTGGCACCAGAGATAAAATTGGTTAAGCAAGCAGTAAAAACTGGGAGGATTGCTTTACAACAGTCTTAGAGCAACCCACACATATGTAATCTGATAATCGATAAATTATTCAGTCCGATTGTCTTATTGTCTTATAATTCGTTTTATTTGTTAACATTCAAGACGGATGCCGATTGTCAATGTAAATGCTTATTTAGCTTGCTTAACAGGATCTTCGTGCTAGCTTTTTACCCATCAAGGTAGTTCAGTTGACGACTAGGCCTTGCAGTAGCATAACCTTGCTGTATCTCGCACTCTATGAATAGTAGCTTGGCGGCATGAGCAACCGTTTCTACTCCTTCGGTAATGACACCTCGACCCCTTCCACTCTTAGCGTCCTCAATATGAACCCATATTGAGCTCATATTGATATTAGGTTGGTAATACAAAAAAACTCGACTTGTGCAAATGCTTGGCGTAGCAAGTTTATATTTTTGTGCAGTCTTCTGGCCTCAATACTCGTGTGTATATCAAAAATGGTATCGATTCTTACTACTTTCTTTGGCGATGCGCATGATTTGATTAGCCTGACATATTAGTAAGTCGCTATTTCCCCCCCCCCGCTTTGTGGATAAATAGCGACATCCATGCCTGCAGAAAAATTTAACAAAACATCACTTAAACAAATGGTTTGTGATGCGACTTTCTGAAGTCGTTCAAGTGTAGGCTTACAATCGTTAGGCATTTCCAAATCATCTAGCTCAACCATAAACTCATCGCCACCGATAAACTCAAGGGTGTCACATTCACGTAATGCATCCCTCATGTACTGTGAACAGACTAATAGTTTGTCTCCCGTGTTATGTCTATAATTGTCGTAAATGTAATTAAAACCGTCCATGTCTGCATAAAAATGGGTGGTTTCTTAGAATGTCTGTTAAATCAAAGAAGTGCTATAGATAAGTGGTCAGCTAATAGCGCTCGATTTGGACGATTTGTTAATACACAGTAATATGCCGCTTGATCTAGTTGCTGCTGATGTGCTTTCAAATAAGTAATGTTGGTAAATAAATAGATAAATAAAAAAAGAAATAAACGTAACGTGACGTAACGTTGAGACTTACTAGTATTATCACGAAAGGCACTAATGACTAAATTTTTAGGGTAAACGTCGCCACTTTTTCTCTTGCTCTTCACCTTGGCTTACCAGTAACTTTTCTAACTAGTGTTGCATGGAATCATAAAATTCAGGCGACAGATGGTCCGACTGAAGCATTGCTGAGTTTTTGCTTGCTGTTTCTCTAAGACCGAAGGCTGCAATGTGCAAAAATGTATGGTTGATCTAAAGAATAGTTTCATTGGCATTCGTTTTCATGATGCCTTCACGGGGAGATGTGAAAACACTTGCTGCGAGTTGCACCTTAACTTCAGCTCTTTTAAGCTTAGTAGTATCGGTTAACACCAAGCGATATTTTGAATAATGTTCATCGACGCTGATATTCTTCTGAACAGTTTTTGCTTCTTTGCCCGTAAGTCAAATTCCACAAACTGTTTGGATGTTATAAGCATTTAAGATCTAAAGCAGATTACTGAATTTATGCAGGTCGTCTTGAACCACAAACGCCGCCAATCTTACACCTTGTAGATTATTGTATTCCACTCCATTCCTAAAAGCCGAACAGCAGCGAAGTTTTTGTGGATAATGTCCCCATTAATATTAAAAGTAACATAGCCCCGGGGCAAAATTATAGAGTTCAGTGCAACTTACTGCGGCCTGTTCAGCGTAGTTTCTTGTATTAATAAGCTTCTCGTTTTGCAACTCTAATTCAATCTGGTTAATGTGTAGTTCATCTAAAATACGTAGGTGGCTGCGTCTACTGTTTCGACTAAAGCACTGAATAGCTGGTATTTATCAGTACCAGGATCTGTCTCTTTTGGTAATTCGGAATGAGTCATAGATGAGCATAGATTTTTACTCATAGAATTATTACATTTTTTATTATTGTTCGAGGTACTTTTATTCTAGAACGATTTTGAAGGCAATGGGTGATACTCAAACAACCATCGAAAATAGGGGGAGGGCACGTCATATCGTTAATATTATGCCAGGTGTGATTAACCATCAACACAGCATCATTTTTGCATAAATGAACATGAGACAACCTGAGCCAAAAAAAGTTATTTTCTATTATTTCACGCTCTTAAAAGGCTGGGTCAATGGTTACAAAGTAATCATAAATTAATATGTGAGCAATGCTGAGCCAGATATGTACTTGATTACTGCGTTCGTAGCTATAATTACCAAGACACAAGAGGACGAGTGTTTCAATGCCTTCATGGCAGGGTCATAAAAGTTTTATATCTGTTTATCTATATTCATTTATAGTTTATTTAACAGTCAATCTTCACTCGCAGAGGGCGGTTGGTTTATTTTGATACGTATTTAAGTGTGTATCTACTTTTCACATTGTGTTGATTCTGAAAGCTTCCTTACCTAAATGATCCACACAAAAAATATAATTCATTTTCATATTTTTATTATCAAATTTATCTCGTTCAACATTTCACGAGTAATGTAATAGAGAAAAAATTGTGACGAACTATTGTTCAATATCAGCAAGCTTTTTAAAAACCGTAAAAATCACTCGATAGTTTTAAAAAGACCATTAAAAGGCTGTCAATTATTAACGCGCTTACAACACTTTATATCCAGTAAATGCCATTATTATTGAAAGCTAAAACAAGCTTATTAAATCAAAACTGATATTAATAAATAATTTCACACTCAGTTAACACTTGATGAGGAGGACTTTAGTACGAGCAGTAAATAGATTTTAAAAACATGGAACCCTTAATTTGGGTTAGGTCGAGTGAATAGCGAAGGGCTGTTAAGTAAGAGATATGACGTTTGTTAGTCTAAGTATTGTTCATTAATGGGTAATGTTATTGAGATAAGATATTTTGTTACTTCATTAAAAAAGAGACTAGCCGATTATCGGATAGTCTCTTTTTAGATTTAGATTATCTGCGTACTTTATAAAGCGTCAGATTAGTTTCCAAAAGTAATGTTGTCAAAGTAAGTGACGGTTTCTGCGGCTCTAACATTAAAGTCAGGGAAGATGATGATTTGATCAATGTTAATTGATTCAGCTGCACCAATGTTGGCAGATAAATCAAACGTTATTTCTTCCCACTGATTTATCTGAGTATTAGATACTTTTATTTCAGCCTTTGCACCACCGTTTGCTATAGCAAATTTAATACCTATATCACTAACAACAGACTTCCACACCATGATTTTAACGGTGCTGTTGGTTGCATCTAGGGTTAGGGGGCCAAAATCTCCATGTGCACTTTCGACACCTGCGTAGGCTTGTCCATCTACTCTGGCAGTAAATTTAGCCACAGTAGCTGACGTATTAGCACCTGACATATCAGGATTCGCAATGATCTCTAGAGCTGGATTGTCAGAATTTTCGAATACTGCCCAAGCATATGAAGCACCAGCACCACCGGATTCGAAATCAATAGCTGATAAACCACTACCTGAACTACCGCCGGTATCACCACCACCAGTACTTGTATCAGGAAGGGTCATATTATCAAAGTAGAACGTCCAATCATCACCACCAGCACCCATAGTGCCGTTGTCGAAAATTAAGGTGACTCCATTTACGCCTGTACTTGTGCTGCCAGTAAAGTCAAAACTAAGTGTTTCCCAACCTGTTCCACCATGATTCATGTCTCTTTCTTGGTTAGGTGTACCTTCAAGTTTAAACAGCACATTAACCACACGGTCTGACCAAACTTGTAAAGTAAATACATCACCATCTGCTAGGTCTATTGGACTGTTTAGAGCTAAGGTGCTGCCACCCCATGGTTGCCCAGCATTCTTTAGCATTTTACCTACTTGAACACTATCGTTACCTGCGACACCTGGATTAGCTACAATAGTAACTTCGCCGCCATCAAAATCTGTAAAAGCATAGGTATCTGCAGCACCTTCAAAATCGATAGGTGAATCGTTTGTTGAACTACCACCACCTGCTATACAGCTATTACCGCTTGCGGTACCAGCTACAGGACCACCACCAATAGTGACAGAAACATTGTCGAAGTAAGCTGCAGCAGAGCAAGTTGCATCACCACCACATACCACGTCAAACTGTAGCGATACACCACCGGTGACATTAGCATTCGGACCACCCGCAACAGTACTATAGTAATAGCGTGTCCAGACGGAAGGCGGGCTAGCAATTGTCGCTAGGAGTTCTCTGTCAGCGCCAGTATCACCACCAAACTCAGAAAGTAACGCAGGAAATATTACGCCGCCATCCGCTGCCGTTCCACACATGTCAAACGAAATATCGATTGTGTCACCTACATTAACTGAGCCGGCAGCAAGACCAACTTGACTTAGGGCTGGAGCATTTGTAGGACCAGCAACCAGATAAGCCGCCCAACTATTATCAGTAACTGCTGTGTTTTCAGCAGTAATGGTGCCACCGTTAGCAGTCGCTATCCAATTAGAAAGGTCACCAGCTTCGAAGTTACCGTTAACCGTTAGTTCAGTACCGTCAGCTCCACCGCCTGTGCCAGCGTCAGCCGCTACAGGGAATGTGAGGTCATCAAAGTAGAAGGTCCAGTTTACTGCATCGTTTTCTGCATCACCCGCTGTGCCGTTATCAAAGATTAGGGTGACGCCAGTTGTGCCTGCACCTGAAATACCGGTAAAGTCAAAACTCAACTCTTCCCAACCTGAACCACTGTGTGCTGTAGTGACTTCACCTACTGGTCCACCTTCAAGTTTAAACAATACGTCAACTGCACGTTGCGACCATACCTTCATGGTAATGATGGCGTCTGCGGGTATGTCAACTGCGCTGTCAAGAGTTAACGTGCTGCCGCCATAAGTTGCTCCAGCAGATTTCACCATTTGACCGACTTGTGCGCTGGTGTTGATACCAGAAGCGTCAGGGTTTGCAATAACACTTGCTGCGCCGCCTTCGAAGTTTCCAAAAGTATACGAATCAAGTGCATTTTCAAGACCGTTAACGATACTCGCGGCTGTGTCGCCACCAGTTGTGTCGTCAGCTGCTACAGGGAATGTGAGGTCATCAAAGTAGAAGGTCCAGTTTACTGCATCGTTTTCTGCATCACCCGCTGTGCCGTTATCAAAGATTAGGGTGACACCAGTTGTGCCTTCACCTGAAATACCGGTAAAGTCAAAACTCAACTCTTCCCAACCTGAACCACTGTGTGCTGTAGTGACTTCACCTACTGGTCCACCTTCAAGTTTAAACAATACGTCAACTGCACGTTGCGACCATACCTTCATGGTAATGATGGCGTCTGCGGGTATGTCAACTGCGCTGTCAAGAGTTAACGTGCTGCCGCCATAAGTTGCTCCAGCAGATTTCACCATTTGACCGACTTGTGCGCTGGTGTTGATACCAGAAGCGTCAGGGTTTGCAATAACACTTGCTGCGCCGCCTTCGAAGTTTCCAAAAGTATACGAATCAAGTGCATTTTCAAGACCGTTAACGATACTCGCGGCTGTGTCACCACCAGTTGTGTCGTCAGCTGCTACGGGTATAACCATATCATCAAAATAAAAGGTCCAGTTAGCCGCATCGTCAGCCGCATCACCCACCACACCGTTGTCAAAAATCAATGTTATTGCGGTATAACCTGTGCCTGTGACATCGGTAAAATCAAAGCTTAATACTTCCCAACCTGTACCGTCGTGAGTGACTACTCTTTCGACATCATTCGCGTCTACATCACCTTCCAGTTTAAAGGTAAGAGCTACTTGACGTTGTGACCATACTTTAAGGGTAAATACATTGCTTGCGGCAATAGATTTAGCACTTAAAAATTGTGAGGATATTTCTTGCCCAAAGAGTAACTTCGCCGCAAGAGTAAGAGGGTCGTTTAAAGATATGGTTGTGCCACCAAATACTTCGCCTGCAAACTTTTGCATACGACCAACTTCATCGCTGGTATTAATACCAGTTTGGTCAGGGTTCGCAATGACGTCTGTAACAGTACCACCGAAGTCTGAGAAAACGACTGCTTGGTCAAAACTGATTACGACTGATGGAGTATTGGTGACCACAAGAGTAAACTTTTGGTTAACCGATGCTTCACCGTCACTGACTGATAATTCAACTTCAGAGTCACCTGCTGTTGTAGGCGTCCCAGTTAATACCCCTGAAGCAGCATCAAATGCGGCCCAAGTAGGCAAGGTTACAGATGAGTAAATAAGCGTATCAGCATCGGCATCATTTGCAGTAAGAGTGTAAGAGTATGCACTTCCAATAACGCCATTATTGCCAGCCGTACTGGTAATAACGGGGGCACTATTAGCAATACTAATAGTCAAAAATACAGGTGTTGAGTTCATACCATCACTAGCGGCTAATGTAACTTGGTAGTCACCTGCACTTCCTGCAGGTGGAGTACCACTAAGCTCCGCGATTGCAGCATCGAATGTTAACCATGCAGGCAAAAGAGAGGCCTGATAAGTTAATGTATCGCCATCTGCATCTGTTGCAGTCAGAGTATAATTAAAAAGAGTTCCTATAGAAGCTGTATCCGTATCTGCTGAACTGATAGCAGGTGCAGAGTTTGCAACCGGGATTGGTTGTATTGTGTCGTCGTTGTCGTCACCACAACTGGATATAAATAGAGTCATCAATATTAATAAATAAAATTGTTTGCAGTGAACGCGACCCAGTAAATCTGCCATGTTAAAACCTCTTGGTTGATTGGAAAACAATGAACCAAAAGGTCGTTATTTATCCAAGTTACACATTAGTTACCCAACAAATACTTAATAAAAAGCACAAAGCATTAATTGGATTTCATTAATTTATTACATCAGATGTAATAACAAC
>NZ_CAJXPA010000063.1 GCF_913058035.1 uncultured Paraglaciecola sp.
TCTAGTACGGTCTAGTGGGGTCGGAGATGTGTATAAGGGGCAGCTACAGGAGTGTCCATGAAAGCGTCTGATTTATTTGTAAAAGCTCTAGAAACAGAAGGTGTGGAATACATATTTGGTATTCCAGGTGAAGAGAACCTCGACTTATTAGAGTCTTTGCGAGGGTCACCCATTAAACTTATTTTGACTCGCCATGAACAAGGTGCAGGATTTATGGCTGCTACATATGGACGATTAACTGGTAAAGTTGGCGTATGTTTATCGACGCTCGGTCCAGGAGCAACAAATCTTGTTACTCCAGCAGCATATGCACAATTAGGTGCAATGCCTATGTTAATGATAACAGGGCAAAAGCCAGTTAAAACCAGTAAACAAGGGCGCTTTCAGGTTATCGATGTTGTCGATATGATGCGTCCTATTACCAAATATACTACCCAATTAGTCAGTGGCGACCGCATCCCTTCTGCGGTACGCGAAGCATTTAGGCTAGCTCATGACGAACGACCTGGTGCTACACATATTGAATTACCAGAAGATATTGCGGCAGAAGACACAAATGCTTATTTACTGACGCCCAGCGTGAGTCGACGTCCTATTGCCGAATATAAAGCAATTAATAAAGCGGTAGAGATGATTGAGGCTGCCAAATCACCATTGTTGCTTATCGGTGCTGCAGCTAACCGTAAATTAACTTCTAAAATGCTCAAAGAGTTAGTCAGTAAAACTGGTATCCCTTATGTCACTACGCAAATGGGCAAGGGTGTACTTGACGAAAATGACGATTTGTTTATGGGCAATACAGCCTTGTCATCGGGTGATTTTGTGCACCGTATTATTGACCGTGCCGATTTAATTATTAACGTCGGGCATGATGTGGTCGAAAAACCACCTTTTTTTATGAAGAATGACGGTCAGCAGGTTATCCATATAAACTTTGAGCAAGCAGCAGTTGACCCTGTGTATTTCCCTCAACTGGAGGTGATAGGTGATATTGCCAATACCATCTGGCAGGTGAAGGAACAGATTGTTGCTAAAGCCGAGTGGGACTTTAATTTCTTTTTTAAAGCCCATAACGCTTATCTTGAACACAGAGCTGAAAGTGAAAATGATGCTCGTTTCCCGATTTTACCTGAGCGTTTTGTCAAAGATATCCGCACAGCTATGCCAGACGATGGCATTGTCACTCTTGACAACGGTGTGTACAAAATTTGGTTTGCACGTAATTATCCGGCGGCTTTACCCAATACATTATTACTAGACAATGCATTAGCAACTATGGGTGCTGGTTTACCATCGGCTATGGCAGCTAAAATGGTATACCCAGATAAACCCGTGATCTCCGTATGTGGTGACGGTGGTTTTATGATGAACAGCCAGGAATTAGAAACAGCTGTGCGACTTAAGCTTCATATAGTGGTGATCATTTTGCGTGATGATGCCTATGGTATGATCAAATGGAAACAAGCCAATATGGAATTTGAAAACTACGGTCTAGATTATGGTAACCCTGATTTCGTCAAATACGTGGAAAGTTATGGTGGTAAAGGTTGGCGAATAGCCGCAGCCGATGAGTTACTCCCACAAGTGCAAAAGTGTTTAGCTGAACCCGGTGTCCATTTAATTGATGTGCCAGTAGATTATTCATTAAACGACAAGACTTTAAATCAAACAATACGCATACGTAGTGATGCTATTTAACCCAGATATGACCCAGGAGATTTCATGTTAGCTAAAGCTTACCCTTATTATCTGGCTAATGAAGCCGTATTTGCCAATCAAGGTTTGGCGGTGACTAATAAATATACCAATGAAGTAGCCACTTACACCGCCATCGCTGATGCTAAGGCCATTGACCAAGCGATTGCAGCTGCAGCCGCAAGTCAGCCTTTATTAAATAAAATGGCACCCTATGAGCGCCAAAATATTCTTAATCATTGTGTTAAACGCTTTGAAGAAAGGTTTGACGAACTGGCCCACGCTCTATGTATAGAAGCAGGTAAACCAATTAAAGACTCTCGCGGTGAAGTAACACGCTTAATTGATACCTTCAGAATTGCTGCTGAAGAGTCTGTGCGTATGCATGGTGAAGTCATAAACCTCGAGATTACGCCTCGCGCTAAAGGTTATACAGGCATGTACAAGCGAGTGCCAATTGGTCCATGTTCGTTTATATCGCCTTTCAACTTTCCATTAAATTTAGCCGCACATAAAGTGGCACCGGCTATCGCAACAGGATGTGCTTTTGTACTAAAACCAGCCAGTAGAACCCCGCTAGGTGCATTGATCATCGGTGAAGTACTAGCTGAAACAGATCTTCCTAAAGGTGCGTTCTCGATCCTACCATGTAGCCGTGATGGTGCAGATTTGTTCACCACAGATGAGAGGTTTAAATTGCTAAGCTTTACTGGTTCACCCCAAGTTGGTTGGGAGTTAAAGGCGAAAGCAGGCAAGAAACCTGTGATCCTCGAATTAGGTGGTAACGCAGCTTGTGTAGTGGACGCTGACAGTGATTTAGACGACGCTGTAGAACGAATTGTATTTGGTGCTTACTACCAATCAGGTCAAAGTTGTATCAGCGTGCAACGTGTAATTGTGCATGAGTCAATTTATGATGACTTCAAACAACGTTATACCGATAAAGTTGCCAATTTAATCCATGGCGATCCCTTGAATGAAGATACATTCATTGGTCCAATGATTTCTGAATCAGAAGCCATACGTTTAGATAATTGGGTACAAGATGCTGTTGCTGCAGGGGCTAATTTATTATGTGGTGGTAAACGCGAAGGCAACATGTTGCAAGCTACTTTATTGGAAAATGTACCAAGTGATGCGGCTATTAATACAGAAGAAGCTTTTGGTCCTGTTTCTATTATCAGTTCTTTTAGTGATTTTGATGAAGCCTTAAAAGAGGTCAATAACAGCCAATTTGGTTTGCAAGCCGGGGTATTCACTAGAGATATCTATAAAGCCCACAAAGCATGGGACGAATTGAATGTGGGCGGTGTTGTAATTGGTGACGTACCCAGTTGGCGAGTAGACAACATGCCTTATGGTGGAGTAAAAGAATCTGGTTTAGGCCGTGAAGGCATCACATTTGCTATGGAAGATATGACTGAGATTAGATTGATGGTGTTAAGGACCCCCAAGTAAAAGATAGATATTCATCAAGTACGTAGCGATAAGTGTGGGTGCAAAACTGAGACTTGTCGCTAATACTCTTGAATTTTAAAAAAATCTTGTAGAATTTTATTAGTAAATTCTTTTCTTAAGTAGAAACCTCTTGGTCGAGTATAAATAATTTGTCCATTCTTACCAACAGCTTCAGTTAACGCATCACCGTTGGCCGCTTTTGGGCGAAGCTGCAGGTATTGACCGTGTTTCGCGGTAATGTTCTCTACTTGACCAAGGGCTATCATTTCCATAAGTTCCTCCCAGTCGGCGCGTAATTGATTGTCTTGTGATGAATCGGGTGACCATAAAAAAGGGGTGGCAATACATCTATCTTGTGGGGCAACTTCTCTTCTGCCATCGATAGGCACCCAAAGTACTTGTTGAATTTTGTTTTTGACGCTGCTGGTTTGCCACTCCACTCCAGCTATATTGGTAAGCGGTGCATAACATACATAAGTTGTTTCTAAAGGTTTTCCGTGCTTGTCTATGGGAATGGTTTTTAATTCTATGCCTAATTTTGCAAAGTCTTGTTGTGTCTTAGAACCTGCGCTGGCACCTAGGCAAAGTTCAATGAGTTGACCCGTCCAACCCTTTTCCCGTTTGAAGTTTATGGGAACTTTCACATCTGCGGTCTCCGCGATTTCACCAAGGGTTAGACCGGCTAGCGCTGCTGCTCTTTGCATTAGGTCTTGAATCGATTTAGGTTCAGCGTTGGGTATACTAAATATTTTCATTCGGACTCTTTGACTTGGGAATATTTTTTTTATTGCTTTGAATACGCTGTAGTTTATGGAAGAATACCTCATATTAAAAGAATAGAGTTCTCGGGAGTCTAAGTGATTGATGCCGAAGGATTCCGCGCCAATGTTGGCATAGTGATTTGCAATGAGTCAGGCCAAGTATTCTGGGCAAGGCGCTATGGACAACACTCTTGGCAGTTTCCGCAAGGCGGAATCGATGAAGGTGAAACTGCCGAACAAACAATGTATCGCGAACTCCATGAAGAAGTAGGACTGAAGCCAGAACACGTAAAAATTCTGGCTGTCACCAAAAATTGGTTGCGTTACAAACTGCCTAAGCGATTGGTTAGGCAGGGAAGTAATCCTGTCTGTATAGGTCAGAAGCAGAAGTGGTTTTTATTGCAACTTGTCTGTAAAGAAGAGGATGTAGATTTATTACAATCAGGTCATCCTGAATTCGACGACTGGCGCTGGGTGAGCTTTTGGTATCCGGTGCGTAACGTGGTCTCTTTTAAACGGGATGTATATCGCCGAGTGATGAAAGAGTTTTCAGCTACTGCCATGCCAGAAATTGTAGGGCAAAATCAAGGCAACTATCAAAAAATAAAACGGCGCAGGAAGGTCTAATTTCCGAACCAGATATACATGAGAGATAAATAAGTCTTATGCTTACTACGCTTAAACGCATTGTTCAAGAAGTGAATCAAATTCCTGTATTTGATGATGCGTTAAGCTGTTTGGCTAAAAGATTAATAGAGGCTTTAAAAGTTGACTCATGTAGTATTTATCTGGCTGATTACGAGCATCAGCATTTTATGTTGGCTGCGACTGAAGGTCTGGCAAAAACTGCTGTAGGCAAGGTGTCTATCGGTTTTTCAGAAGGTTTAGTTGGTTTGATTGGCCAACGTGAAGAACCCCTCAATATTAGTGACGCTCAAAGACATCCCCGTTTCAAACACTACCCAGAAGTACAAGAAGATAATTACCATGCCTTCTTGGGTGCGCCAATCATTCATCAACGTAAAGTATTAGGTGTGTTGACTCTTCAACAGCAGCACAAAAGACGTTTTAGTGAAGACGAAGAAGCTTTTTTGGTCACACTTGCAATGCAATTAGCGGTTGAAATTGCCAATGCTAAAGCGCGCGGTTCCATTAATCTTTTACAAGAAAATATTCCCAAAGACTGGCAAAAATCTCTGAAGGGTGTTCCCGGCTCATCTGGGCTAGCCAGTGGTGTGGGTTATTTACAAAACATGATGGTCAGTATCCATAATCATGTTCCTAAACGAAGTAAAAATCAGCATGTGCAAGTTCAAAATTACCGTCAAGCAGTGAAACAAACACAAGCTGATATGGCGGTGTTATCTGAGCGAATGCAAGGTGAGGTACCTGAGGACGTTCGTGCTATTTTCCAGCTTTACTATCATTTACTAGATGCAAACAGTTTAGGTCGAGACGTTGAGAAAGAAATTAAATTGGGGTGGGATGCACCTACATCTCTAAAAATGGTAGTAGAGAATTATATTCGTCAGTTTCAAGCTATGAATGACCCCTATATGCGCGAACGTGCCGTAGATGTTGAGGACATGGGCAATAGGGTGCTGGCTAACATACTTGGTATAACTGCTGATAAACGAGTAAGAAGGGTGATCCCAGACCTTTCTATTTTAATTGCTGAAGATGTCACTGCTGTAATGTTAGCTGAATTTCCAAGTGAAAAACTCATGGGCGTTGTGTCTATGCGTGGGTCAAACAACTCTCATGCAGCAATTATGGCTAGAGCAATGGGAGTGCCTGCTGTGATGGGGTTGAGCAATATACCCATTGCTTTGTTGAACGAAAAAGAAATTTTACTGGATGGTTATACCGGTGACGTTATTGTTTCCCCCAATGTCACTATTAGGCGCGAATTCGACCAGCTAGTTAAAGAAGAACAGTTATTATCTGAACGCATTCGTTTAGAAGATACTTTACCGACAGTCACAACTGATAATTGTGAAATTCGCTTGTTTACTAATGCGGGTTTGTCACTTGAAAAAGAAAAAAATGACAACCCATATTCTGATGGTGTAGGGTTATTTCGTACTGAAATACCTTTTATGATGCGTGAAAGGTTTCCCACTGAGCAAGAACAAGTAGAATTATATAGAGCTCTACTTGAAGCTGAACCCAACAAGCCCTTCACTATGCGCACATTAGACGTAGGAGGTGATAAACCTTTACCTTATTTTCCTATTTCTGAAGAAAACCCGTTTCTTGGTTGGCGCGGAATTCGTATAACACTAGATCATCCTGAAATTTTTTTAGTGCAGATTCGAGCCATGTTGAGAGCCAGCATTGGTTTAGAAAATTTAAGCATTATGTTGCCGATGATAACGTCGGTAAGCGAAGTCAGTGAGGCTAAACGTCTCATTAGGCAAGCTTTTTATGAAGTGGAAGAAGAGGCTCAGGAGCAGGGTGAAAGCCTTTACATGCCTAAAATTGGTGTAATGTTGGAAGTTCCCGCTGTTTTATACCAACTTCCGCAACTATCTAAAATCGTTGACTTTTTCTCGGTAGGCAGCAACGATCTAACCCAATATTTGTTGGCAGTAGATCGTAACAACCCTCGTGTGGCTGAACTATACGATAGCTATCATCCTGCAGTATTGAGTGCTTTGCACACTATTGCCAAACATTCAGACCTATTAAAGATGCCAGTGACAGTGTGTGGTGAACTCGCTGGAGAGCCAGGTGGCGTTGTGTTGTTACTTGCAATGGGCTACCGAAAACTCAGTATGAACAACCATAATTTGCTGAAAGTAAAATGGATTATACGCAATATACATCGGGGCAATGCAGAACAATTGTTAGCCAAAGTGTTGACCTTAAACAATCCGCAAGATGTAAGAGAAGAGATGAATCATTATCTTGAGTCAGTTGGGCTAGGCGGTTTGGTTCGCGCTGGGATATAAGACAATATAAATTTTAAAGTATAATGAAGTATAAAGAGACGGTTGAGAATGCAACAATATTTACAGTTAATGCGCCATATATTAGACACGGGTGTTAAAAAAGAAGATCGCACTGGCACAGGAACATTGAGTGCATTCGGCTACCAAATGCGCTTTGACCTAAGTGCTGGGTTTCCTTTGGTCACGACTAAAAAATGTCATATGAGATCTATTATTCATGAACTTTTGTGGTTCTTAAAAGGCGAAACAAATATTGCTTATTTGATCGAAAATAATGTCAAGATTTGGGATGCATGGGCTACTGACGATGGCGAGTTAGGACCTGTTTACGGAAAACAATGGCGAAGCTGGGAAGGTGCTGATGGACAAGTTATTGATCAAATTAGTCAGTTGGTTGAACAAATCAAAACCAATCCAGACTCAAGACGTTTGATTGTTAGTGCTTGGAATCCAGCTGTATTACCAGATACCTCATATTCGCCAAAAGAAAATGCAGAACAGGGTAGGCAGGCTTTACCTCCATGTCATACTATGTTTCAGTTTTATGTATTGGAAGGTAAATTATCTTGTCAGTTATACCAACGTAGCGGTGATATTTTTTTGGGTGTGCCTTTTAATATTGCTAGTTATGCGCTGTTAACGATGATGTTAGCGCAAGTCTGTGACTTACAGCCAGGTGATTTTATTCATACCTTGGGCGACGCACATTTATATGTAAACCACTTAGAGCAAGCAAATTTACAGCTTACACGCCAACCTTATCCCTTGCCCAAAATGGTAATTAACCCTAATATTAAGGATATATTTTCTTTTGATATCAATGATTTCGAATTAAAAAACTACCAGGCACACGACCACATCAAAGCAGTAGTGGCCATTTAACTTATCCGTTAGAAAAACAAGAATTAGGTGACAATGTCCAGATGACTATTCCTGTACTTATTTGTGATGATTCGAGCTTCGCTCGTAAGCAAATGCAAAGATCTATTCCAGATGGGTGGGATGTCGATATAAGCTTCGCTGAGCATGGACAGGAAGCATTAGACATGATCCGAGCAGGTAAAGCTGACGTGATATTTCTTGATTTAAACATGCCCGTTATGGACGGTTATGAGACTATGCAAGTAATCAAGGATGAAGATTTACCTACTATGGTGATCGTGGTGTCGGGTGATGTGCAACCTGAAGCACGCTCCCGAATGTTGGCGCTGGGTGCGCTTGAATTTATCCGCAAGCCAATCGATAATGCCAAGCTTGTAGAAATCCTCACTCAGTTTGGTTTATATTCGGGGAAAGCTTCTGCTAATAAACGAGCAGAAAATGTTGTACCCATCACAAATAATTCTCATGTTGAAAAATTAGATGCTTATCGTGAAATGGCAAACGTATCGATGGGTCAAGCCGGCGAAAGTTTAGCTAAACTTCTAGGTGAGTTTATCGACTTACCTATCCCTAACGTTAATTTGATTACTAATACTGAATTACACATGGCTATTGCCGACATTCAGCGAAATGAAAGTGTTTCTGCCGTTTCTCAAGGTTTTATAAGCGCAGGTATCAATGGCGAAGCGCTGGTTATTTTTAATGACTCTAACTTTAGCAATATGGTTAAGCTTCTCAAATACACAGACGATAAGAGCAGCGGTTCTTTGGAGCTGGAAGCGCTAATGGATGTTTCAAATATTTTAATTGGCGCTTGTTTACGCGCACTCTCAGAACAGCTTCATTCGGTATTTAGCCATAACCATCCCATTATTTTAGGCCGACACTGCGATTTGGACGATATCCTCAAAACAACAACCCAAAGAAAAGAAGATATGCTGGCAATAGAAATTGCCTATTCTATAAAGAGTCAAAATATCAACTTTGATTTGTTACTATTATTCCCAAACGAGTCTATCGACTTAGTATTCGATAAACTTGTCACATCTCATTCTTAAGGTTCGATTTTATGAAAGTTGATAGCAGTTTGGCAGAAATGCATTGGAAACATGATCTACTTGGTTCGATTGAGGTGGGAATTGTTGTGCTAGATAAAGAATTTAATGTGCAGGTGTGGAATCAGTTTATGGAAAATCACAGTAGTATCGTGCCGGGAATGATCCAAAATAAAAATTTATTTGAATTTTTTCCTGAAATAGATGAACAGTGGTTTACTCGCAAAGCGGCACCTGCATTTTCGTTAAAGAGTCCAGTATTTATTATCTGGGAACAGCGCCCATACTTGTTTCATTTTAATTGTAGTCGCCCAATTACTTCTCAAGCTGAACATATGTTCCAAAACATTACGATCTTTCCGCTGGCATCTTTGACAGGACAAGTGGAGCGAGTATGTTTGGTGATTTACGATGTGACAGAAGAGGCATTAAGTCGCCTAGGTATGCAGTCACTAAATAGACAATTAGAAAAGATGAGCCAAGTAGACGGTTTGACTGGGTTATGCAATAGACATTTCTGGGAAGAACAGTTTGTTATGGAGTATAAAAGAGATAAGCGCAACGGAAACCCCTCATCACTAATAATGGTAGACATCGACTTTTTAAAAGAAGTTAATGATATGTATGGTCATCCTGCAGGTGACAAAATCATTAAAACTTTGGCCAGTATCATCAAAAAAACGACTAGAGAAACCGATATTGCTGGTCGTTATGGTGGAGAAGAGTTTGCCATCATATTGCCAGATACCCCCGTAGCTAATGTAGAGTTTGTAGCAGAGCGCATTCGCCGCTTAGTTGAAAAATGTACTGTGGTTTATGATGAAAAGCATATTTCATTCACTATTAGTATCGGTATTGCAGGTTTTAAAGACACCTACAAAGACAGTACACAATGGTTAGATTCAGCCGACAAAGCATTGTATGAGGCTAAAGATATGGGTAGAAACCAAGTAGTGTTAATTGAATAAACTTAACCAAACGTCGTGTCCTAGTGATGGGATATACCCAATACCAAGATTGTTACCTTAATTATTAATTACGATTACGGAATAACAAGTTAATGAATGATATCCCTAAGGCTTCTCAAGCGACTTGGTTAGATACCATAAAGTCTTTCAAACACCCTCGAGTTATCACAATGTTGTTTTTTGGCATTTCAGCTGGATTACCTTTGTTACTGATATTTTCATCTTTAAGCTTGTGGTTACGTGAGGCGGGAATAGATCGTGCAGCCGTCACTTATTTTAGCTGGGCCGCCTTAGGTTATTCTTTTAAATTTGTTTGGGCACCCTTGGTAGATAGCTTACCGATCCCAATTCTTACGCGTTTTTTGGGCCGCCGCCGAGCTTGGATGTTATTGTCACAAGTGATGATTATGCTAGCCATTGTCGCTATGGCCTTTGTTGATCCGGCCACGCAAACCTTAGTAGTTATTGCATGGGCAGCGGTATTATTAGGCTTTTCATCGGCGACCCAAGATATAGTGATTGATGCCTATCGAATTGAGTCTGCGGATACGCAGTTACAAGCATTAATGTCATCTAGCTACATCGCCGGTTACCGTATCGGTATGCTGATTGCTGGAGCTGGATCCTTGGTGTTAGCCAGTTATTTTGGCTCGAGCATGGGCGAGTATGATTATCTGGCTTGGCAAACAACCTATCTAATTATGGCTGCAATGATGTCGCTCGGTGTGATAACCACCTTAGTGGTCAGCGAGCCGCAATCAAATAATCTCACTCAGGCACAAGATAAGCACACTCAAGCACAAGATAAGCAGAACCAAGCACAAGATAAGCAGAACCAAGCACAAGATAAGCAGAACCAAGCACAAGATAAGCAAAACCAATTAGGTTTTTTCCTGATGTTTGTATTTGCTGTTAGTGGCTTTGTGGCTAGTTTTTATTTGACGGCATCTGATGCGGTGTCGGCAAAAGCAGCATTAAGTTCGCTGATAGCTAATAGCTATTTAGCCAATGCAATGATTGAGCTTGCTCGTTTAGCTTTAGCCTTAATAGTTGCTGGTCTTATTGCTAAAATAGTCATTGCTAGCGGCCTAGTGCAACAAAAAAAAGTCTTTGTCACTTACATTGAACCGGTCAACGATTTTTTCCAAAGATATGGCTGGTCGTTAGCGTGGTTATTATTGGCCTTGATTGGTTTGTACCGGATCTCCGATATTGTAATGGGTGTAATAGCTAATGTATTTTATTTAGATTTAGGTTTTACCAAACCTGAAATTGCTAGTGTTGTGAAAACTTTTGGTTTAATAATGACCATTGTAGGTGGGTTTTTAGGCGGCCTATTAAGCGTACGCTTTGGTGTATTGAAAATTTTGTTCTTGGGCGCGTTGTTGTCAGCGATAACCAATCTATTATTTATGTTACTTGCTCAAGTCGGCCATGATATGAATTTGTTATATCTGGTTATTTCGGCAGATAATTTATCGGCAGGTTTAGCTAGTGCTGCCTTTATTGCTTTTTTATCTAGTCTAACCAATATCTCATTTACTGCCGTGCAATATGCTATTTTCAGCTCGTTAATGACTTTACTACCAAAAATATTAGGTGGCTATTCAGGTACGATTGTTGAAACTATAGGTTACCAATACTTTTTCTTAAGTACTGCATTGATGGGGGTTCCTGTACTGGTATTGATTTTGTGGGCCAATAAACGCTTTGATATGTATTCTGCCACTACATCAAGCTGACTCAATTGTATTTTATGGCCACAAGTAGCGGTTTTTTGTGGACTGAACTGATGGAAACCTGGCTGTATTTTTTTACTAACCGTATTAATGGTTATTCCAGGTTTATTATTGTTGAGATTTATAAGAGATGATATTCATTGCCTCTAACAAGGATAAATGTTCGTTTCAGGATAAATTATAGAACTTCGATATTGATAGCCAAACTAAAAGGCCTAAGGCCTTATTCCAATGCAATCTAATGGTAATGGGTAGTTACCTTCACTCTCTAGGCAATCAAGACAGGTTTCTAGTTCACCTCTTAAGTATGGGTCTTCAATAAGCGTGTTCTGAGGCCAGTAATGAACCTGATGCAATACATGCCAAAACACTTGCTCGGTTTTTTCATAAGGTAAATGTTTACCCTTTTCAACTTGGTGCCATTCTTCCATGGTATCCCAGAAAAATAAATCTAACTCTGAATAAGGAATTTTTTCTTGCAGAAAACTTCGGACAAAATACGCCAGTTGTTTAGACTTATGCTCTACAAAATTACTAACTGTGGACACTAATAAAAGGCCTTCTTAATTGTTGATAACAACTGATCCCAAGTATAGCTATGTTTTTTATTTTTACAGGGACTAGAATCCTTATTTTGAATAAGGACTATCTGCAAATACTGCTATAAAGACTTTATTACCATCCCATATGGCTTAGCCATCCATAAATTTCTTTACTAAGATAAACGTTATATTGATGATATGTATTAAATCCAAGCAATTCTCGTTGTCGATATTGTAATTTTAGTGATTTGATTGAAGCGATTTCACGTTGAGAAACTGTTGTTTGCGACCATCCATTATCCCTGCTGTTATACAAATCTAATACTGGCATAGGCGTATTAGCAATCCATTGAGGTAGCCGTTGATTTTTTTCTCTGTCTGGCCAAAAGGGACTGATAGCCACAAAAGCGTTCGGTGCATCTAAGGTTTTCTCTGCATAAATTTTGCTTAACCAAGCAGCACTGGTGCCTTTGCTGATGACTAGGAAAAAGCCTGGGTACTCTTGAGATTTTTCGAAGGCGGCTTGTAAATGAGAGACAAGTTGTTGTTCGTGTTCTGCAAATGCCTGCTTATCTATGGTCGTTACTGCAGACTGACTTATATCTCGATCCACATTCGATGCGGTGAGCATTTGTTTTTTGGTGGAGCTATCTGTTTCTTTCGCAACGGCTGTTTTTACATCCTCTTCAATAGCTACATCTGGAGAAAATGTGGGAATGAAACCTATGTCGGGAGCTTGCAGTAAAATAGTGACCCAACCCACCTTATTGAGCTCGTTGGCTAAAGCGGAGAAACCTTCCTGGCCGACTATAGGTATGCCACTATCAGCAATCATCACTGCTACACCTCTGGTAATGGCCGTAGTATTTTCTTGTAGTACATAAATAATTGGTTGACCGTCAATATCAAAATTTTGGTAAGCATCAGCAAATAGTCCACGTTGAATATCCAATCTTCTTAGTAATTGGTTATTTGAGGTAGCAAAACTGAGCGAACACAGTAAAGCGAGAAAAATGAAAAGAAAAAATTTAATAACGATAATGACCTTAATTAATAGACTCAGTTAGTTTATCGGAAAGTAATAGGTAGTACTTTAATTTTGCAGCAGTCATTATTTCGTTAATAATAGATCAACGTACATTTTTTATCAGAGGCTTCATGTCTAACCTAGAATTTCCAACGCTTGAAACTACGCGTTTATTACTTAATCGACTTACGACAGATGATCGCGAACCTCTGTTCGCTATATTTTCAGATCCTGACATCATCGAACATTACGATGTTGAACGTTTCAAAAAAATTAATGAAGCGGATCAATTAATTGCGTATTTTGATGCTCGATTTGATAGTGACACCGGAATTAGGTGGGCAATTCGTGACAAATCATCTGGTGTGTTTTTGGGTACTTGCGGTTTTACTCATTGGAACGAGTTTGACCACAGTGCAGTTGTGGGTTACGAATTGTCTTCACATTTTTGGGGCAAAGGTTATGCATCAGAGGCGGTTGGCACTATTATCAATTTTATTTTTTCTGACGATTTTCATTTTTATGTGCATCGTGTTGAAGCACTCATTTTACCAAGCAATCAGCCATCAGAAAAATTATTGAAAAGTTTAGGATTTTCTTTCGAGGGAACTTTACGTGGAAAATGTTATTGGAATAGTGGTTTCCATGACATGAAAATGTATGGAATATTGCGAAATGAACACCTTAAATAGTTGTTGTTAAAACGTACCAATAGAATCACTAAAACGGTACCTTAGACTCAAAATATAACGTTTGCTCTGTGACTGGATGGCGTAAGCTAAGAAACATCGCATGTAAGTTAAGTCTGTCAGCCATATCTAAGGCTTGCTCATGGGCGTATAAAGTGTCACCTATAATAGGATGCTGAATACTCAACATATGCACTCTTAGTTGGTGTGAACGACCTGTGACTGGTTTCAGTTCTACACGTGTTGTGTTGGCATTTCTTTCAAGTACCCGCCAGTGTGTCAGCGCTTTTTTACCCCGTTCATGATCGACAATTTGTTTTGGACGGTTTGGCCAGTCACAAATCAGCGGTAAGTTGATTACTCCGGAGTCTTGTTTCAGGATATCAAAAACAATAGCTTGGTACACTTTAGCTGTTTCACGCAATTCAAACTGCTTGGATATATGCCTATGAGCGGGCTTGTTTAAGGCCATCACCATCAATCCTGATGTGGCCATATCTAATCGATGGACTATTGTCGCAGTGGGAAACACCGTTTGTGCTCGGGCTTGTAAACAATCAGCATGTTCTTTACCTGGAACACTTAACAGCCCGCTGGGTTTATTAAATATAACGATGTCATCATCTTGAAAAACAATCTCCAAGTAAGGGTTCAAAGGGGGATTGTAGTTAAGAATTTCCATACGCTAGCCTTTACTTAGGATTATTCACAATCAGCCTGACAGCCTCAAGATTTAATCTTGCCTCGCCCATGATGCTTTCAAGGTTGTCGATCTGATTAGACACGTGTTCAATCTCTTCATCGCGAATAGCAGGGTTCACTTTTTGTAAGCTTTGTAATCTGGCTAATTCACTACCTAACAACTGTTGCATCAGCGTTATTCGTTTGTTTTTTATTCGCACAGCTTCTTGATCAGCTTGTTGGTAGGCATTATGTAGGCATTTTTCCACCTGAGTTTTAAGCGCGCTGATGAGTTGATTGCCCATTTTGGGGAGTACAGGTTCTAATTGAATAAATGGTTTGGTTATAGATTGTGATTTTGCATCAATACAGATCTTAAGCGGTGTTGGCGGTAAGAATCGAGAGAGTTGCAAACCTTTTGCCGCTTTAGCTGAAAGTACAAAAAGACATTCTAGCCAATATGCACCGGCAGGTTTGCTTTTATCTCGGCAAAACGCAATAGAACTTTTACCTATCACGTCTGTGGTCAACATATCCATAGCATGCTGTATCATTGGGTGGTCCCAACTTAGGAAAGTGACATGTTCTAATAATGTTGCCGTTGTGCGTTCATAGGTAATGGTCATACCTTCCTCGTCTAAACCTGGAAGAGGGCTAATCATGGTTTCGGTAGGGCGCAATAAATAGCAGCTTTCATCATGATCCTCTTGTAACAAACCAATGGCATCAAACAGGCGAGTCATAAAGAGTTCGAGTTTAGGTGACTGTTCTGCCTGCATAATTTGCTCTAAAAAGACATCAACTCTTCCTTGACCCGATGAATTGAGCTCTAACAATTTATCTCTACCTTGCTCAAGTTTTAACTTGAGTTCGCGGTGTAGGCTAGCGGTTTGTTTGATCAGCTGTTCTGACTTAGGGATATCTTCAGGATTTTGAATACAGGTGTATAACATTTCTTGGGTTTCTTCATACACCGTCATTCCAGTGGGACAAGTATGCTCGAAAGCGCCTAAACCTTCGTGATACCAATTGAGTAACACTTGCTGAGCACTCATATCAAAATAAGGAACATGAATACACACATCGTGTTTTTGGCCTATACGATCGAGTCGACCTATGCGTTGTTCTAAAAGGTCAGGTACTAAAGGTAAATCAAACAAAATTAAATGATGTGCAAACTGGAAGTTACGACCTTCACTGCCAATTTCGCTGCAAATTAGCACTTGAGCGCCGTCTTCAGATTGAGCAAAATAATTAGCAGCTCTGTCTCGTTCAACGATCCCCATACCTTCATGAAATACAGTTGAGCGGGTGCCTGATTTTACTCGCAATACTTCTGATAATTGCAATGCAGAACTGGCGTTAGCACAAATCGTTAAGACCTTTTCGCCCTTTAATAATTTTAACTGGGCTGTAAACCAATCAACTCTGGGATCAAAATTCACCCAAGTATTGACCACGTCTGGATGCCTTTCTGGTGTCAGCTGTAACTGAATATTATTTGGTTCCTCTGCTAGAAGTAAAGAATACTCAATAGGTTGGGTTAATGAATAACTGAATAATTTTCTACTTGGAAAACCACTCACTCCAGCCCGACTGTTTCTGAATAATAGTCGTCCTGTGCCATGCTGATCTAATAAAGTGTGCAGTAATTTAGTCTTAGTTTCTGAGTCTGATGCATCTATACCTTGCAACATATCAGCCGCTGCAAATTGACTAATAGCCTGAATATTGTGGTCGCTTAATTTATCTCCGGTAAGCAATGGGCTTATGGCAGTCGCCAACTGGCTATACTGTTTTTCTTCTGCGACAAAGCTTTGATAGTCATGAAAACGTGCAGGGTCGAGTAGTCTTAGTCTAGCAAAGTGGCTTTCATGTCCAAGTTGGTCAGGGGTGGCAGTAAGCAGCAAGACCCCTTTAGTGACGTTGGCTAAGCCTTCTATAACCTGATACTGCTGGGAGGGCTGGCCTTGCGACCAGATTAAATGATGTGCCTCATCTACCACCATTAAATCCCAATCTGCTTCAAGTGCTTGTTGGTAGTAGCGGCTGTTGTGGGTCAAAAAGTCAAGACTGCATATGATCAGTTGTTCAGCTTCAAATGGATTACTTGCATCTTCTGACATAGCTTCACAGCGTTGTTCATCAAATACTGAAAAAGCCAAGTTAACTCTATGTAGCATTTCTACCAACCATTGATGTACCAAACTAGATGGTACAACAATCAACACCCTCTGAGCTCTAGCAGTGAGTAACTGCTGATGAATAATTAAGGCAGCTTCAATTGTTTTACCTAAGCCAACTTCGTCAGCCAGTAATACTCTTGGAGCATGGCGTCTGCCTACTTCAGAGGCTATGTGTAACTGGTGAGGAATAAGATCGACTCTTGCACCAACAAAACCGAGTAACGATGAGGTGCTATGCTCGAATTGATGGGACAGACATTGTTCACGTAAGTCAAACCATTTGGGGTCATCAAACTGTCCATTCAGTAATCGTTGTTCTGGTTGATTAAGCTGAAAATGGTGGTCGACGAAGGTTTCTTTTAGAGTAACAGCTTCGTTATTATCAGTTCGATGTCCAATATATGTAAGTTGGTTATCTTTTTCCTGTACTTGCTCGACTAGCAGCTCCCAGCCTTCATGGCTTTTTACGCTATCGCCAATCACAAACTCTATACGTGTCAAAGGAGCAGTCTGGGCTGCATAGATACGACTTTCACCCGTAGCTGGATATACCACTGTGACTGTGCGTGCTTCAATTTGCACAATAGTACCTAGACCTAAATCAGTTTCAGTATCACTGAGCCAACGTTGCCCCAAGGCAAAAAATTGTTGCTTAGCCATTGTCTTGTTATCACCTATGAAATTACTACTGTGGGTTCATACTAAGTCACTGGAGGCCAGTGCGGTGCGCATTGTAACAAAAAATTTACCCTGTACTGTCTAAAAGTAGATGATTGTCTAGAGAAAGTGTTTTATTGTTTAATAGTAAGCCTGTAGTTAAGTATGTTTTAAGCATAAGTGTTTATTAAATGCACGAAGGCTTATTAAAAAACATGACTTAACTGGCAGGTACTGTATCAAAATCCTATAGGAGCGCCGGATGTCACGAGTAAAAGTAGCAAGTACAAAAATTTACGTGTTAGATACTAATATACTGCTTCATGAACCCCTTGCCTTTTTATCCTTCAAAGAAAACGATGTTGTTGTGCCCATGACAGTTCTTGAAGAATTGGATTATATCAAAGACAGTAAAAAAGATGTTGCCCGCGATGCTCGAGTATCTATTCGAGCCATGGAAAATTTACTTCACGATGCCACCCCTGAAGATCTAATGCAGGGAGTATCAATGCAAGGTTTCGGTGCAGGAGAGTCCGCGCCGACAGGCAGTTTATCAATTTTTGTCGACCACGGTGTACCCGTGTCGCAGCAAATTTTCACCAGTAACGAAAATGATAATCGGATTATCAACAGTGCGTTGTATTTACAAAAATCTCAACATTCAAAACAAGTGGTATTGGTCACTAAAGACATCAATATGCGTTTAAAGGCCAAAGGAGCTGGATTGGCACATGTAGAAGACTATCGCACCGATCAGATGGTCACCGATATTAAATATTTGTCTAAGGGCTATCATCATATTAACGGTAATTTTTGGGATGAGGTGAAATCGGTAGATAGTCGTACAGAAGGCCGAGATACTATTCACACTATTGAACGTAACGTATTACCCAATGCATATGTAAATGAATTTTTATTAGATGGAAGCCAGCATTTTGCTGGTCTAGTTGAGTCCGTCAGCGGCGACTATATGGATGTTCTAGACTTAGGTTACGAAAGACTCATGGCGCGAAGAGCTTGGGGTATTTCACCAAAAAATATTGGCCAAGCAATGGGTTTACATGCATTGCTCGATCCACATATTGACTTAGTTATTTTAACCGGGCCAGCAGGGAGTGGAAAAACCTTACTGGCTTTAGCAGCAGCACTTGAAATGGTCGTAGAAAAAAATATGTATGACAAGATAATCGTAACCAGGAGCACACCTGAAATCGCTGAGTCTATTGGTTTTTTACCTGGCACCGAAGAAGAAAAAATGGCGCCTTGGCTTGCTGCCATCACTGACAGTTTAGAGGTGCTACATAAAAATGATGAAAATGTGAAAAGCTCCATGAGTTACATCATGGAAAAAGCGAATATTCAGTTTAAATCAGTCAATTTCATGCGTGGTCGAAGTATTCAAAATGCCATTGTCATACTCGATGAGTCACAAAATCTGACTGCATCTCAATTAAAAACTATTATTACTCGATGTGGTGAAGGTACTAAGTTGATATGTAGTGGTAATTTAGCGCAAATTGATAGTAATTATCTAAGCGCTGTGACTTCAGGTTTAACTTACATAGTAGAGAAATTCAAGAGTTTCTCTGGTAGTGCCACAATAAATTTAGACGGAGTTGTGCGCAGTAGATTAGCAGAATTTGCTGAGGAACAATTATAAGCAAAATGTTTGGACAACAAATATGCAGTTAGTAAAAAGTGCAGTTAGTAAAAAGTGTAGTTAGTAAAAAGTGCAGTTAGTCAAAAATGTAGTTAATGAAAGTGAAAGTTAAGCATTAATAAAACGCGGTACTATGATGTTAGTTGATAACGATAAGATCAATATTGATATCTTAAAGGTAGGTTTTATCTCGTCATCACAGTCCCGCGTCGCGAAGACTTTATTGAAGCATTAACGCCGATAATAGAACATTAGCCTGATGTGATATTATTAGGCATGACTAATTAATCTTAATTAGGACCAGAAACCTTAAGGTATTTCCTCGAAACTATACATATTACCGGCAATATCTGTGCTGCTGCGCGTTGCAATATTACCTAAAGGGATCTTGGCGGGGCCTGTGGGTTCCATTAATAAATAGTCTGAGCCATTTATAGCTAAGGTTTGTTCGCCGTCTCTAAAAGGCAGAACGATGCCCAATAATGCATGATTAGGTAAATATAACATCGTCATTTTTGCATCTGGCAGTAAAGAGCGGATTAAGCTTGCCATTAATACCGCTTTGCTATCACAGTCCCCTTGGTTATTGGCCACAACAGAAAGTGGTGGCAGGTAACCAGCACCATTAGAATTTAAGCGATCTTCTAATTTATTGTAAGGAATGCTTTGTACCCAGCTGAGAACTAAATTCACATAGGCGCGGGTGTCACTATTGATAGGAAGTTTTTCGAACACTGCTTGAGCTATAGGTAATAAGGCCGTTTTGTTTTCTGAGATATACCGCAAGTGATCAGGCTTTATCGCTTTTTGGCCAAGATGAGAACGAAAGTAACTGTAATAATTATCTTGAAGATATTGGTTAAGAGCTTTTTCCTTACTTTGATCCATTGAACGTTGCCACCGCTCTAATAAATTATTGGATCTACTGGTAACTTCAATTTGTATATCTTGTCCTCTTCGTTGTATCTGAACTCTAGCTTCTTTGGGGCTGATCTTACGTGCAGCTTTGTGCAGTTCAATATATACATACTGCTGAGCTAAACTAGGAATGAATTTTTTGTGAGTTTGTTTGTTAAGTTTCAACAATGGCAATGTGAAAGCGATGTCTTGTGCTTGCTCTTGATGATCTGACCAAGAATAATTGAAATACATCTGCTTACTTTGTTTAGACTTATTAAAGGTTAGCTGCTGTGCAAGGCTAGGCAAATGTAGGCTGATAAAAGCGATTGCGCACCATGTTATTATATTTCGAGGCATCTTGACCATAAATATGATTTTGACTTATACAGATAGAATGGCGTCAGGTTACCACCAACTTGAGATAAACAAAAATTGGCCAACATGTGTGGGCCAATTGTAAACTAATTGATTTCTGGGACCCTAGTTTAGTTGTTTTAAACTAAGTTGACCTTGCGAATAGATAACATCCACTAAGGGAATAAAGCCTGCCGGTGTAGCTAAGTTGACATACCCCTGAGGTTGCTCAATTAAAATATCACCGAAGGTAGTCTGTCTATTTGGTGTGGGTTCGCATTTAATCTTCAAATTGTCGCTGTTGACCCAGCGAGTTGCCCCCCCACTGGCAGCAAAGGCTATGTCAATCTCATCACTATCAACTTGTGTTGAAAACTCGTAGTTGTGTATATGTTTTGTAACCAGCTTTACCAACGTTCTTTCATCTTCTGCTTTTTGAATAATGACTTGTAACGACTGATTAGCATTAAATACATCTATCATCTAGTGACCTTATTGTTTTGTTATTCACTGTCAGTAGTGGCTATGATATTAAATTGGTCATTAATACCAGCCGTTACAAAAACTTCAATGGGTGAACAACAAATTTGACAATCTACAATTTGTTGCTGGTTTAAATCGTTTTCCTCATCAATTTCAATATTATTTATGACCATGCAGTAAGGACAGCTAAATTTTGCGTTTGTGGTGAAACTCATGTTTGTTCTTCAAAAATAGATACATTTATAACACGTGTTACGCCAACATTTTATTAATTGATCAGTAGTTGTAATATTTAACTAAGATTAGCAATATATTTTTTGAATTCTATATTGGCTATTTTTCTGCCTTTTGCGATTTTAATAACATCTTCACGCTCATTTAATGTAGCCATAAGTTGCTTAGCACCCGGTGCTATATCAAGTAAGTCAATATCAAATAATTTACCAGCAACTGCAGATGCTAAATCAGCGCTATAAAGAAACACTATGTCAGCAGCTGTTAGTTGCTTGCCTGCCAGATAAGGACTGAAGTGGGCGCATCGAGCCAAACCTTCGATACCTTTACATAAAGCACGTTTAACCTCTTTTTTAGTCAGTTCGTCGGCGACTTGTCCAAAAAAGACTTCAGAGTGACAACGTCTTGCAGGAAGTTCTAAGTATAACTCTGTTATCTTAATCAATTCTTTAATCTTAGCTTTTTCAAACATATTACCTGGATACAGAGGTTTGTCTGGGTAAGTGTCATCAAGATACTCAAGGATGACATTGGTTTCAGTTAAAATACCTTGCTCAGTTTCTAAAGCAGGTACTTTGCCCATCGGACTTTTAGTTAAATAGTCTGCTGACTGATTGGGATAAAGGATGACCGATTTATATTCAATACCTTTAATAGCTAAGGCTAGTTTGATCATATTGAAGTAGTTACTCACATCGAAGCCATACAGTGTTAACATTTTATACCTTTAAATAATTATTAAGTGAAGATACATGTTGGTGCAACTGTGTAATTCACTCAACATCGTTTTATTGATGTATTGGTATCACTGATTTTTAGGAATTAAGTTATAATACCTGCAATTCAAGTTAAAATTAAAAGTAAGAGTAAAATGTTATGCGGGTAATCGGTGTTGATTTAAGTAGTAATGATGCAAATATATGTTTGTTATCATTGGCTGAAGAAGTATTCCAAATTCCTGATTGCCATACGCGCAAACTATCATTGCCTAAAAACGCAATCGCTAAAGATTTACGCTATTTTCAAAAAACTTTTGCGCAATTAGTACAGGACTACAAAATAGACCACATTGTTATTCGTCAGCGACCAATGAAAGGTAAATTTGCTGGTGGTGCAGTAGGCTTTAAAATGGAAGCCGCATTAGAGTTGTTGACTGATGTTGAGGTGATAGTGTTATCTCCTACTGCGATTAAAGAATCATTGAAGCGTAACCCAGTACTTGTGCCTATGCCCGAGACAGGATTGAAGATGTTTCAAGAAGTCGCCTTTAACACGGCTTTTGCGTATTTGATGAAAGACAAATATGCGGGGTAAAGGCAGTCACTAGCCACAGGCTATTAGCTTAAGACAAAAAATAAAAAACGGCATTATTTGTAATAATCAATGCTGTTCTTTATTAAATGCAAAATTAAATATGAAAAAATATTTTGCGTAGCTCTTATTCCTTGGTGATAAGCATTTTAGCTCGAAAAATAGCCTGCAAAGCTAAGAGCAAAAAATTTGAAACCACAGAAACCACAGAAAAGAGAGGTTGAAAAGGTTAAAAAAGAGAATATATCTGTCTTGTCATTTTCCCAGTGTAGCGTCAGACTCTTTTTATCTGTGGTAAACAGCTTTTATGTTTTAGCTCAACGATTTTAGCCCTCAGTAATCTGCCAGATCGAAACTGTACCGCTGATTTCATTGCCAATGATGACTAAAGCGTTGCCGGTTGGACTATTGGCAGCGTCAACAAACACCATGCCTTCTGGACCATTATCACCCATTATGTCACCACCTTCGGTAAGGTCACGGTTAATTACATAATCGACAAATTTAGTATCATAAGGGTTGCTGACATCGTAAACAAAAATGCCGCCCATACGCTCCAAACCAATAAATGCATAGGTTTTATCACCTACTTTACCCACTGTTAATGCTTCAGGCTCAGGACCTTTATTCGCAGAGCGCGCGTCTCCCTCATTTTCATCATTATTGTTGTTGAAGGCATTACCATGAATAGAAGCGCTAATGCGCTCAAAATCATCACCCGAATCAAACACCACTAACCCATTGCTGTCCCAGATAGTAAATGAACGTGCACCATAGGCATAAAGAGCTTCATGTTCACCATCGCTGTCACTGTCACCCAATATTTTAGTCACATTTAAGCGTCCTAGTGGATAGGCAGTGAAGTCAAAGTCTTTTGGATCATCACCGGCAATGGTATCCAGATTAGAGCCAGGGGCGTAATCAAGACGGCGAGCTTGAGTTTCTTCACTGTACGACAAACATCCATCATCCTCGTCAAAGTCTTGGCCACCTGCAGTGTTGCATAAGTCTTCATCTTGATCGCCGTTAGCGTTAAACGTATCGAAGAAGTATTCTCTGGCATCACCTTCGTTTGCGGTCAATAGAAAGTCAGCACCCTTCCATTGATACGAGGCAATGGTATCAGGCATATACATACCGTAAAGATCGTCATATTGCCTAAAACTGACTGTGCCATCTTCCATGCCATCAAATTGATAATCACTCCAATCTTTAAAACCAAGGCCTATCACTTGTACACGGTTGTCAGTTAAATCAATAATTGCTAAGCCGTTGTTTTCTTGCAGTGTGACGTAGGCAACGTCATTAGTGGTGGTGATATATTCAGGTTCTAAATCTTGCGCGACTGTTGTGTTGATCAAGGTGCCATTAATAGTGCGACCCGATGGATTAGGAAAGTGCATGCCTAGTGTTTCTAGCTCAGTTTGTTTGCCATTATAGTCAGAGAAGCTGATATTGATTGATGTGTCGCTTGGTGTGCCGTCTACAATCGTGATCACTGATATCGAACCTTCGGGGTCAATATTGTAGTCACCACTCGGCTCACCTTCATTGGCAGTCAAGACTTTGCTGGCATCTGGTGTGAAAATGACCATGTCAGGCAAGTTACCTACTTCTACCGCTTTTACGAAAGTTGGTGAGGATGTATCCAGTCCGTTATAAAACAATACCATGCCATTGGTTGCTTTATCTTTTGCGGGCACTGATACAGCCATCCAGTCACCAGATACTGCAACGCTGGTGGGGCCAGCTAAAACAATGCCACCTTGTTCAGTGGGCAATACTAGTGCAATAGACGTTAGGTTTTCATCCGACAGAGGATTGTTCAAAGCTTCAGAGGTTAAAGATGATGCATCAATCATTTCAATAGTAGGCTCATCAGCAGCACCATTGATTGCATAGATAGTTTTGGACGCTGGGTGGAATTG
Organism: uncultured Paraglaciecola sp.; assembly: GCF_913058035.1. Taxonomy (GTDB): domain Bacteria; phylum Pseudomonadota; class Gammaproteobacteria; order Enterobacterales; family Alteromonadaceae; genus Paraglaciecola. The sequence goes on from NZ_CAJXPA010000063.1 coordinate 24,165, forward strand.
AACTATTTCCGCCGCACCTTCGGGATCGCTAGGATTAAGTTTGATCCGTCCAACCAAATTCAGACTGATATTTGCATTGGCGTCTTGACCATCAGTGCCATTTGCTCCAGAAGAACCTACTGCACCCTGAGCACCAATTATACCATCATCCCCCTTAGCGCCGATT
>NZ_CAJXPA010000064.1 GCF_913058035.1 uncultured Paraglaciecola sp.
GACTTATTATTGCTCATATAAAAACCTAATCTTATTTACTCCGATAAACTGTTTGTGCATAAGTGAGGATCAAAAATAAAAAAAGCCAAGTGGTTAACTTGGCTGTAATAAATTTAATTGATTACATTTGTTATTGCTCAACCACAATGCTGTCTGGCGCTATAACGATGCTTTGTCCATCACTAACAAAAAATGAAACGGCTTGAGCGTGCATTTCTTGAGTCACATCGGCGCTAACCGCTGGACTTAATAAAGAAAAGTGATCTCCAGCATTAAAATAAACGACACCACTGCCACTTGACGTTTGCGATACTTTTGGTAAGCCCATTAAATCGACAAGAGGTTGGCCTCCAGCTAATGGAAGTGAGGTCATTATTGGGTTAACTTGATCAGGTAGACCAACAGAGCCATCATCGTTCACACCGCCTCCAACCAGTAGCTGTACCAATACACCAGTGGTCTCACTTAAACTCTGCGCATAGTTTACCGGGTCAGCTGAATCGAGGACAGTTTGAGCAGCAAATCCAAAAGCAGAGAATGTCGCGTTAATAGCAGCTAATTGTTGTGTATTTATTGACTGTTCAAAAGCAGTAAAGGCTGGTCGTATTGCTTCTTCAAAAGATAAGCTATTAGCTGTTGCATATGTTGCTAAAAAGGAAGCAAATTCCTCGGATGATGCGGCTAACAAAGAACCTCTTACTAAAGGGCCAAAATCTGCTGATTCTAAAATAAACGACGGTACTCCCCCCGCTGGCACATTTAATGCGGCATTTGAAAAGGCATACATGCTGTCAAAAGCGGCTAATTCAGCACCTAAAGTTTCATTGGCAATAGCTAAAGCACCGGTGCCAGTGATAGAACCTAAACTATGGGATATAAAATGAACCTTAGATAAATCCAAGTCAACTAACCCTGTCGTGTCAATAATTGCGTTTAAAGACAATCTGAAAGCTAATATGTCAGCCATGCTTTGACGTGAGTTGTCTCTGGCAGTTAACAAACTAGAAAAGTTCAAGTAATCAGTAAGTGCCGGACTAGAGGCATTAACAACAGTACCATCATCTAATGTAAAACCACGTTCTCCATGCAATGGATGGTCTATGGAAGCAGTAGCAAAACCGCCTAGGGACAATGCAGCCGATAATGTTAAAACATTTTCTTTGCCACCGGTAATACCGTGCATAAACACCACTACTGGCCAACCACTTTCTGGCTTAGTTATGGCTGGGGTAGCCCCGCCATTTAAAGCCGACAAAACGGCAATAACAGACTCATTTGGTACAGTAAATTGAACAGAAACAGACTCAGTACCCGCTTCATTGTATGAAGTGGTCATATCATCTATCTGCCGTCCTTTCGCTTGGGGAATTGGATTTACTTTGGTTAAATTTCTAGGATCGTCCATACCTAGGCTAGTCAGATCTAAGTCATATAGCTGCCCTTGTGAAACCAACTGACAATAGTCATTATTTGCTCCCACTTGTTCAGCTAAAAGCAAGTTAGTGACGTTTTCCTCACCCAAAGCCTGCAATGTAGCACCACTTGTACAGGCGGCTTTCCACCAATCAGTTAACGGAGCAGTTGTACTCAAATAGTAAGGTAAATCCACATCGCCAGAAACGATACTGGTCACACAATATGGACCAGCAATTGCAAAGGTTTCAGAAGCGGTCTCGAACAAAGGGGAAGTACTGCCCGCCGTTATCGCAGCCATCAAACCTGAGCATGTATTTAAACCAACAGCAGTTAAAGCCGCTAAGTCAGTTGCAGGTAACAAGATAGGTGCCAATGCTTCAAATGCATTACCTGCAGAATCAGGCAATACTGTGTGAATGTTTGGCAAGTATTGAGAGGCAAAAGTTTTAGCTATTTGGTCTGCCGTTGCAAGAACGGCACCACTGGCCAATGCCTGTTCAAAAGCACCAGCGTATGCTTGAGCATAAGAGGCAATATTTATTTTCTTAACTGAAGCAACTACGTCACCCACAGACTGTGTAGAAAAATAAGCGGCATAAGAAATATCATTTGTTTCCAAACCTGCTGGTTGAAGCACATTAACAAGGGAGTTGACTAACCCTTGTAACTGCAACAAATCAGCTGAACCAAGAGGATTAGTATTAATATTTTGACGGGCTAGCTCCCAAGTAATTGAGCCTTTTACAATTCTACCGTCCGTTGCAGTCAAATCATTAGTAACAACCAACATATACCCCTGAGAAGACTTAAAAGGTTTAAGAGGTACCACTGATATTGCACCAGAACCCGGAGTATATGACGCCACAAAATCCACACCATATTGAACTTCTTCACCTAGGTCACATGGAACACCAGGTGCACCAATTTCAGCGGCTAAGGTTTGACAAACTGCAGAGTCTCCTTCTAACGCTTGAGTGGCCTCAAAGATCCTGATGGAACTTGCTGATACAGAGCTTGGGTCTATATCCATGCCTTCAGGCAAGGATACTCTTATAGAGAATGGGTACTGAGTTGACCAACCATCAAGTGCACTTAAGGCGTGTTGAGGGTTACCAGCATCGAATGTTTCTTCAGCTTCAGTATTTAAAGTGAAATCAAAAAAGTTTCCACTGGGTATCATCAAAAAATCGTTGGGGATGTTCAAATCGCCAGTTGCTGGATTGAACACCACACGCACATAGGGCTCTTCTAATACAACCTCTTCTGGCTCTTCAACTGTTGTAAGCTCTGGTGTGTTTCCACCTAAACAACCAGATAAACCCACAAGGATTATAATACTTAGACTTAGCAAACTTTTTTTCATTACTATTCCTTTATATATGTGATTTGTGATTGTTGCTATTAAACAATCACCCTTAAAATTTATTATTAATAAACATCCAAGTCATTCATGGCTTCCGCCTAAGCTAATAAATTCAATGTTCAAATTCGCTTCGATCTAACTATGCAAAATTATCAACGAAAAGAAAACAGTTAAGAGAAAAAATTTAGCCTTTAATCCATTGGATGTAACAATATTACAGGTGCAGCAACTCACTTTGAGTATGATGAAATATTCAGACTTAACGGCTACACATATGAGCTTGCGGACAACGCAGATGATGTAACCACTGTTTTAACCTACAACCCAGTTAGTCAGATTACTTCGATACAAAAAAAGAGTTCTGCCTTCGAGTATCAAGGTAACCAAAACTTGATAGGTAAGCATATAGTTAATAATCTCAATCAATATAAGGCGGTCAACAATAAATCCCTTAGCTTTGATGATAATGGCAATCTGACGAATTATGGGTTTAACACCTCCACGTTTGATGACGAAAACCATATTCTCACCGCTGGTAAATATTAAGACGCCGCCAGTTTTGAATATGATGCAGTGGGTAGACTGTTTTCTATGACGATGAACAGCACAACTACTTCATTTTCATATAATGGCAACGTGCTTATAGTTGAATACACAAGCAGTAATAACTTAGAAAAGCGCTATTTGCATAGTGTTGGTGAGAATGTGCCGATAATGAAGTATCACGTTAGCGTGATCAATAGCACTAAGTTAAGTACTGAAGTGAACATAACTGGAAATACTGTGGCTGGAATAACAATAGAATGAGTCAAAAGCGAAGCTGGAACGGACTATGCTGGAGATACTTCGTCTCGGGTTATAGGATCCACTGGTGGTAATGCTCAAAACGCAACTCTAAACAAAACGCAACTCTAAACAAAACGCAACTTTAAACAAAACGCAACTTGAAACAATGTGGTGAGTGACGTTACTAATAATTCAACGTTAGGTCAGATTGCGAACATTGGTGTTAAAGCTTACTCCGTGATAGTAAACACCGGTTTTATGTTAGTGAGATTGATGCCTAGTTGCTTTAAACTGCAATTGCAAGTTGCTCAGCGGCAGTCTTGAATCGTTTATAAAGTCGAAGTTAAGGATTGAAGTGCTCCCCTAATAAAAATATTATTTACATCTAAAATTCATATTTATAATGTGTACTACGGGATCCACATTATGAAATAATGATAGCCGAAAATTTAAAAATATGACCTTTCCAAATACTAATATGACTACATTTTTAGAGAGAGATAATGAAATACACGAATGTGTCTATTTGTATGATTTTAGTATTGGCTATCTTGTTTGCGTGTACCTCAACACCCTTTGAACATCCACAGTCAATTTCATCCAGTAATAAACCAACACATCACACTAGTAGTGGATATCAAAACTATCCGTTTGTGGAAACGGCGGCGCCTAAAGGCTTACTTTTCTATATCCGAAGGGTATGGAGCTCAGTATTTGTTCCTGATATTCCTGATGGACATACACTGTCTGAGTGGGAGTCGACTGAGCTTCTAAATTCAATTAAAAGCGACAGCATTACCTGGTTGGGGCATGCTAGTTTTCTCATAAGGGTCGCTAACAAAACGATTTTGACAGATCCCTTTTTGTCAAAATACGCCAGTCCGGTTTCATGGGCAGGACCAACAAGATTTGTTGAGTCACCGATCCCTATCAATAAATTGCCATTAATAGATATTGTGATTGTGTCACATAACCATTACGACCATTTGGATGATGAAACGGTTAGTAACCTGAAAAACAAAGATAATATTCATATAGTGGTGCCTTTAGGGCTTAAACCTTTTTTTATCGAGCGAGGATATACCAAGGTCACTGAGTTAGATTGGGGACAATCGGTATCTGTTGAAGGAATAGAAATGACTGCAGAACCCGCAGTACACGATTCTGCTCGAAGTATAGCTGATCATAATGAAACGTTATGGGCATCTTGGGTTATTAATAGTGCTCAAAAACGGATTTTTTTTATTGGCGATACAGGGTACTCAGACACCATATTTAAAAGTCTCGGTGATAAATATGGCTCGTTTGATTATGCTATTTTGCCCATAGGGGCTTATGAACCTAGGGAGTTGATGTGGATGTCACATACCACTCCCGAAGAAGCGGTTTCCATAGGAATAGATGTCCGAGCAAAGACTTTGATTGCTTCACACTGGGGAACAATCAGTAGTTTGTCAGACGAGCCAATATTTTCTCCTCCTATACGCTTTAAAAAGTCAGGAGATGGTAATGGTTTACTCGACAAAAATTTATGGACAATGAAAGTAGGCGAGACAAGGCCGCTGTTTTCAAACAATCTTTCTAACCATGCAAAGCAGCCATTAAATTAAAATCATCTCAGTTTGACTAAAAAGTAGCTAAAAACAGTACCCAATATGTGTCAGTATTCGTGGCGCTTGTTATTCAACAATTATGAGGATTCTATTATGAGTGAGGCAATTCGAGCATCTGATACGCCATATGCAGTAGACGTGGAGTCAGGTAAAAATTACTTTTGGTGTGCTTGTGGTAAAAGTGGGAAACAACCTTTTTGTGATGGTTCTCATGGTGGCACTGGTTTTACACCCGTGAAGTTCACCGCAACCGAATCCAAGAAAGTGTTTTTTTGTGGCTGTAAAGCGACGGCGTCCCAGCCAATGTGTGATGGTAGTCACAAGAAAATCTAACCCGATAAAACCCAAACTCGCTGGCTTGTATCTCGAACTAACATTTTGAAATTACAACCAACCCGTTTGGGTGAACATGGATACCATTATTCGTTATCTGTTATCTGTTATCTGTTATCTGTTCAATATCAAGTTTGTGCTTTTACAGCGGCTTATTGATATTTGATTTAATACAATAACATATCGGTATTGCTGGAATTGTTGACACAACAGGCTTGAATATAACGCTTAGTTTTAGCACCTTCATAGAATTTACTCATCACGCTTTGTTTATCACGCTTTATTTGTCACGCTTTGTTTATCACGCTTTGTTTATCACGCTTTGTTTATCACGCTTTGTTTATCACGCTTTGTTTATCACGCTTTGTTTATCACGCTAATTTAGAATGCTCTACAGCATGTATTTATGTTTCACATAATATAGTGGGCTATATCCATACCAGCGTTTAAATGCGCGATTAAATGAACTTTGATCATTAAAACCAAGCTTAATAGCAATCGTACTTAAAGCGTATTTCCCAATGTACAGCTGAAGGCGTCTTTTGCGTTCACTCTGAAGCAAATCAGCAAACGAGGTTTGTTCTCGTTTTAAGTGGCGCTGTAAAGTTCGAGAAGTCATGTTTAATGCGTTTGCGGTGCGTATTAAGTTGCAATCGTGCAAATCACTTTTTGCCATCAGTAAATGATTGATTTTTTCAGTTAATAATTGCTGACTCTGAAACCGCGATAATTGTTGCTCTGATACTTGTTTAAGTACAAGGTTTATTTGTGTGTTGTCAGTTTTAAAAGGTAGCGCCAAATAACTACTGGGAAATTCAATTTGATTATATTGGGCGTTAGTTTCAATTGGGCAATTAAACCAGTTAGCTAGTCTATTTTTTTCAGTATCAGACAAAGAAAAAGTAAAGTAAATTGTACTAGGCGATAACTGCGAGTTGAGCAATTGCCTAATTACACCGACCCAAGCGGTCATATTACGTAAGATAACCTGAGAGTTGCAGCTTGAATGAGGTAACCATCGAATAACAGCAATATCACTTTGCTGCTCAAACTGCGCCTTACCTATGTCTGCTACCAAACTATCATAATTAAGAAGGGCTGAAATTGCGCTTGCTAAGTTATTACTCGACTCTATTAAATACCCCAATACACCAAAATCAGCAGTACGAATTTGCTGGCCAAGTTTAAAGCCAAACAAGGGCTCATTTAAGGTATGTTGTGCATAATCCAGCAATGCATTATAGCTGGTTAAACTAATGCGAGGCGCAAGCTGTTGGGCTTGTTTATTACTGTACTCGTTAAAATTAATCGCCAACAAAACAACCTGACTGCTGAGTCCAAGTGTTTCAAGGTAATCAAGACAACTTGAAAAGTAATGATCGGCAAGTGTGCTCATTTGTCGCCTAAAGCTAAAAAATGGTCGCGTAAACGCAATCCTGCCACAGAATTTTTTTATATGCTAATTTAATGATTAATAGTTGCTGTTGTAAACATGATTTCAATAAGCTTAAAACAAATTCATGACGTAAGGCCTTCACAGGTCATAGATACCTTGCTTCAACATAAGCATTTAAATCGATTTTTTCATGCCACGTTTTCACTCTTAAAAACACAGGATGAAGCTGATATAAGTGTTGTCAATGGCTCTATCAGCCTAGTCAGTATGCTTGGCAGTCAATTTCAAAAGCAGATTATTACTGCAGAAAACTATTATGTTAGTTATCAAATAATGGGCAGAAAACCCGTTTCCCATCACAGTGGCGATATATATTTTTATACAGATAACCATATACCAAAGTTATTAACACCGCCGATAACTGAAGTTAGCTGCAACATAAGCCGTAAAGCGCCATGGTGGACACCTGATTTTGTAGTAATTTTTTTCGTTAAAAAATATATCTTTCAGGCACTTAGAAAATTAGCGATGTACTTCAAAGGTGATACTGAATGACAATAGAAATAATTTTAATTGTACTGAGTCCCATATTTTTTATGTTTATCAGTTATGAATTTGTTAAACATAGGCACTATTACGATATAAAGGATAGCTTGGCCAATACAGCACTAGCACTGATGCATCAAGGCGCAGAGGCAATTGCTCTACTGGTGTTAATGCCGTTTTTTTATTGGCTTTATGAGTATCGATTGTTTGATATAGACATTTCAGTCATCAGTATTTTTTTTGCTTTCATATTGCAAGATTTTTTATATTATTGGTTTCACAAAGCTTCGCACCACATTCATTGGTTATGGGCTGCACATATCGTGCATCATAGTTCTACAAAAATGAACTTTTCGACTGCATTTAGACAAAGCTTGATGTACCCCATTGCAGGTATGTGGGTGTTTTGGATGCCAATGATATTACTAGGCTTTGACCCCATCACTGTATTCTCGGTTGTGGCACTTAATTTGGCATATCAATTTTTTGTGCATACCCAAGCTGTGAATAAACTAGGCTGGTTTGAAAAAGTATTCAATACGCCATCGCATCACCGAGTTCATCATGCCATTAACAAAGGTTATTTAGATAAGAACTTTGCAGGGGTGCTTATAATTTGGGATAAATTGTTTGGTACTTATGCCGAGGAACAAGCATCAAAACCCTGTAAATACGGGATCATTGGTCAGTTAGATAGCAATAACCCAATTACCATTACTTTTCATCAATGGACTTATTTAGCTACAACTACCTTCAAAACAAAAGGGTTTAAAGCAAAGTTAAACGTGTTATTTAGTTACCCTACTAGTGCCTTAAAACATAAGTAGGCCTTTGTAGATGTTTAGCTATAAAAATGGTCAAAAGATAAGGTTCTGTTACCAATAAAGTGCATGCACATCTTGTTTAAACGCCTGCGTCTGCCAACCCCAACGATATTTAAGTTATTTATCTTGGCAGCAATTGGGTGCTATTAGCCTAGTATTGAGTGCGTCAACAACTGACAAAACTGCACTTATTAATCTCAAGAAACAATTTAGGTGTAAGTCTCTTGTATTTTTCATAATTACTTATATATTAAATTATGTTAATTATAACAGAGTGTTAGATGCAACAGAATGTCTTAAATATACTGGCAGATCTTGCTCTTGGTGCTCGTTTAAAACGTGTGTGTGAATGTGTTTTAGCCGACGCCTCGGATGTGTATCAAGAGTTTAGTATGAACATTAACCCCAAGTGGTTGCCTTTAATGGCCTTATAGTTCGAGCAAGCCACTTATATCTCATAAAGTAACTTACTATTGGATTAGGTGGAGCATGCTACTGTTGGTTACGAATATTGAACGGCAAAAGGCCGCAAGCAATTGAAACAAATGAAACTAGTTTGGAACGCGATTCAACAAGCAGCTGTGGATTTATGTACTGAGAATAACCATGATTTTTATCGCTTCATGCTGTTACTTGAAGAATCATTTTCAAGTCAATCACTGCTTCTCGGACGTGCCATTATATGAACCAGGCCGCAATGCAAAATGAAGTCGTCATTAGGTCGTTTGAACCAGCCCTCGCCCATCACTTTGAAATCATAAACAAAGAATGGATTGACGATATGTTTGTGTTAGAAACTATAGATAAACAAGTACTCGAAGATCCACAAAGCCATATAATAGATAAAGGGGGTAAAATATGGTTTGCTGGCCATCCCTCGCTAGGCATCGTGGGCACATGTGCATTTTGGTACAAAGGCGACAACAACTTTGAGTTGACCAAAATGGGTGTATTAAAATCAGCAAGAGGACTTAAAATAGGTGAGATATTGCTGCAACATGTGCTTAATGAAGCTCAGTCGTTAAGCATTAAAAAGCTGTTTTTACTTACCAATTCAAAATGTGAGTCCGCAATCCATTTATACGAAAAAAATGGCTTTGTTCACGACAAAACTATTATGAACGAATACGGGAAAAACTATCAACGTTGCAACGTTGCTATGTTGTATACCCGTCCATAACCCTCATAATTTCTTTCAATCGAATGAGTGTTTAGAACTTTAAGGTTGAGGTTGAGGTTGAGATTGAAATTGAAATTGAGATTGAAATTGAATGGAACATTTAATTTAACTAGCCCTTCAAGTCGGACTATCGTATCGTTTGTCAAAACAAGAATGACTCTCATGTATTCGTCAAGTGGAAAACACGTGATAACGTATCAGTGATGCCATATATGCCGAAGACTTCAAACTACTTAAAATTCGCGTTATTACTTTCTTACAATATTGTGAAACTGACAGTGGCCCACAATATTGGTTTCTGACCACTGAGTTAAGCAACACACGGTAAACCTACCTATGATGCCAAAATCCTTCTCAAAAACAGGTAAATAAAATCGAACAGTTCATAACATCGTGGTTACTCAAACACCAACAATATGCTTTGATAATTATTCCCCTGATAGCTTTTCTAGAATCATGTGTTGGAATAGGATTTTTTGTCTCCGGTGTTATTCTTTTATCGGCCTGTACAATTTTGTATGTTGAACAGATTGCTACCTTGTCCCAAATTCTTACGCTGGCTTTTTGCGGAGCTGTAGTTGGTGATCATAGCGGTTATTATTTAGGACGCTGGCTGGGTCCCCAGTTTTACGGCACCCGTTTTGCACAGAATCGTATTGAAATCTTAAAAAAAACAGAACTGCAAATAATAAAGTATGGCAGCTTCGCAATATTGTTTGGCCGACTAATCACAGCGATACGCAGTATCGTACCTCTATTAACTGGCGTTAGCGGTATGACACGTTTGAGATACTCAGCATTCGATGTGTTGGCTTGTGGGATTTGGACAGTGGGTCTTGGTCTGCTTATTGTTGGCATTGACAGAATCTGGAGTTGAATATGTTATTTTTAAACCTATTAAAAAAATCATTATGAAAAATTTAATAAGCTTTTCGTCATCACTGTGGGTAACTACTAACCTTTTAGTTGGCTTTGCTTTACTGCTGCCTATTTCGATAATCAGCTGGCTAATCCCATTGCCGGCTGTTTCTCGATACTGCACCTTTTTAGCAGATCGTATTTATCATATTGCAGTAACGTTAGATACTTTTTGGATGCAGAGGGTATTAGGCATTGAGTTAGTGATCAAAGGTAAAGCGAATACTCATCAAACGCCTGTAGTCATTTGTAATCACCAATCCTGGTTCGACATCCCGCTGGTACAGCATGTTATTTCTGGCAATGGGCCCATTATTAAATTTTTAGTCAAACGGGAAATCGTTTGGATACCTGTTATCGGTTGGATATGCATGGTGCTAAATTTTCCGAGGTTACGCCGCGGCAAAAAAAATAGCAAAGCCGAAAGTGATTTTTCAATTATTCAGAAGGCATCAAAAGGCCATGGTAAAGAAACTGGCGCGCTGCTCATTTTTCCAGAAGGGACACGCTTCTCTGAAGCGAAAAGAGTTAATCAAAAGGTGCCCTATCTCCATCTGCTAAAACCTAAAACGGGTGGTTTAAAAATGATAAAGCAATACGCAGATGCAGACATCAGTTTGGTTGATATAACCATTGATTATCACCAAAGAAATGTCCATATTTGGAATTGCCTTCGTGCTAATCCAGCAAAGATTACTATTACTCTTGAGCATTACAGTCTTGCAAAAATTGATGACATTGAAACTTGGTTGAATAACCGCTGGCTAGAAAAAGACAAACTACTGTCTGGTCAAAAATGTGACGCCGTCTGAGATTAGCTGCTGGCCTTAGCTTAACATGCCATATCTGAACAATATTTAAGCTCATAAAGTACTATTTTGTAAGCGCTGCCAATACTCAACTACTTGGCTATACTCCAAAATATTACCTGTTTAACATCCACATAAACCTGATAACTGATGAAAAATAACAGATAACAGATAGCAGATAGCAGCATAAACATATTTACGTTAGCTATGATATCGATGGGAAAGACTAAAGATAATAGCCGCTGTGCAGAACATCTTTTCGGGACACATAGTATTGACTTGAACAATCATCAATAGCGCGGCTACCGTCTTTTATAAAATAAAACAACGCTGTACAAAATGGTAAATACATTTATGAGAGGTATCGACTAAATTGACTTGGCTGTTGAGTGACTTGTAAATACCATGCACAACGTCTAAAACTGCGAAGCGCCAACCGGTAATCAGTACTGCCGTTTGTGGCACTTCATTGATTAGTTACTTTACCGTCTACTTTAATCTCTACTTTGCTTTATCCTTTATTTTGCTCTTTATTTTGCTTTTTATTTTGAGCTAATTTTTACCTTAGCCTTAACTCAATAAGGTCACCACACTTAAGTATGGACTTCGTAGCTCATCACTCGGCCTATGGTTTTCTGTGTCAATGCTTAACTCGGTACCTCTAGAGGTAAAACACGTGTCTCAGATTTTTGGTGGCCTGCTTACCTTACCATACAGAACAATTGCTCCCAGATTGCTTCAGTTTCGATACTCCGCAGATTTAGCTCGGCGCACTGGGTAAATCATTCATTAGCCTCAATAAATCTATTATGGGGTATGGATTTTTATCAATTAAATGCAGCATGTTCATAAAAGAGACAACATTTAGGGCTTGCACTCAGCTTTTATATGAATAACAATATGATTCGTATCGTTTTAAGCGAATAAATTATAACTAGTTAGCTGGAAATTTCAGTCGATGTCAGCAACATTAAGCGGCTTCTTAAGAAGCACCTACCCAATTATGACTTTTACCTCGGTAATAATAATTGTGGCCTTTGCACCTCGACACTTGTGAGTCCCTATGCAGGTAGTGGCAAAATCTCCACGCTTAATCAACTAATGTCTAAAACTGAGGAGTGACTATGTCGACACAAATAATCCTACCGCGCATTTTACAAGTGGGCGATGGTGCCAGTAAAGAAGCTGGCAGTATTCTCAAAAACCTTGGGTGCAAGCGGCCGTTAATCGTGACTGATCCGATGATGGTCAATCTTGGTTATGTAGCGCGCCTTCAAGAAAGCCTTAATGCGGTTTCTATTCACTCTGATATATTTCAAGATACTGTACCAGAACCAACCGTGAGTTCGATTCAAGCTGGAGTAGATAAAGTTCGTGACGGTAACTATGACAGTATTATTGCTATTGGCGGCGGCAGTCCCATTGATAGCGCCAAAGCCATCGCCATTTTAGGAAAATACGGCGGCGTAATGCGCGACTACAAATTTCCTCGCATAGTCAACGAACCAGGGCTGCCGATTATTGCTATTCCTACAACAGCGGGAACAGGTTCTGAATGTACTAAAGTCACCATTATTACCGATGAAACTAATGATGAAAAAATGCTCTGCGTTGGTATTGGCTTTATGCCCACCGCTGCTCTTGTGGATTATAGTCTGACCCTGACATTGCCAGCCCGCACCACAGCTGACACAGGTATTGATGCGCTAACCCATGCAATGGAAGCTTATGTCAGTAAAAAAGCCAGCCTTTACAGCGACAGCCAGGCTATTGCTGCGATGAAGCTTATTGCACCCAATCTTCGTAAATCTTTTCACGATGGCAGCGACCAAAAAGCTCGTGAAGAAATGATGCTTGGCGCAACTCTGGCAGGAGTCGCCTTTTCCAATGCTTCTGTGGCATTGGTGCATGGTATGTCTCGTCCTATAGGTGCTTTCTATCACGTACCTCATGGTCTTTCTAATGCTATGTTGCTGCCGATGGTAACCGAATACAGTATTCCATCAGCACCAGCACGTTATGCCGACTGTGCCAGGGCGATGGGTGTCGCCAGTGAAATAGATAATGATGAAGTTGCCAATAGCAAACTAATGGACGAACTCTATGCTATCAATAAGGAACTCCAAGTCCCGACTCCCGAACAGTTTGGTATTGATCGCGAGCACTTTTTTAACAACCTTCAGGTGATGGCTGAACAGGCATTGGCCTCCGGCTCACCTGGAAACAATCCACGTGTACCTAGTGCTGATGAGATTATCCAAATCTATCGTAAACTCTGGTAAAACAATTTTTTGAGGACAATATAATGATAACAGTAGGACATTTTATTAACGGTCAGATGACCAACGAAGGCGAGCGTACTCAGGATGTTTACAACCCTTCCACGGGTGAAGTTAGCAAACAGGTCGCACTAGCATCAAAAACCACCGTTGAACAAGCTATTTCAGCAGCCCAAGCGGCCTTTCCCGCATGGCGCAACACACCACCAATTAAACGTGCCCGAGTGATGTTTAAATTTAAAGATTTACTTGAGAAAAATGCCGAGAAAATCATTGCACTTATTGGTGAAGAGCATGGCAAAATAACCCATGATGCCGCTGGCGAGTTACAACGCGGCATTGAAAATGTCGAGTACGCCTGTGGTGCACCAGAGTTATTAAAAGGTGAGCACAGCAAAAACGTGGCACAAAATGTTGACTCTTGGAGTGAATTTCAACCACTGGGTGTTGTGGCCGGTATTACCCCGTTTAACTTCCCTGCGATGGTTCCCTTGTGGATGTATCCCATGGCAATAGTTTGCGGCAACTGTTTTATTTTGAAGCCTTCGGAGCGAGATCCAAGTTCAACCTTATTGATTGCATCATTGCTAAAAGAGGCGGGGCTGCCCGATGGTGTGATGAATGTGGTTAATGGTGACAAAGAAGCCGTTGATACCCTACTTAATGACGAGCGTATCAAAGCAGTGAGTTTTGTTGGCTCCACCCCAATTGCAGAATATATCTACACCACAGCCAGTGCCAATGGTAAACGCTGTCAAGCACTAGGTGGTGCAAAAAACCACGCTATTGTTATGCCAGATGCTGATATGGACAATGCCGTTGCTCAATTACTGGGCGCTGCTTTTGGTTCATCGGGCGAACGTTGTATGGCTTTATCAGTGGCTGTTGCAGTGGGCGATACAGCCGCAGATTTATTAGTTAGCAAGATGCAAGAAGCCATGAAATCATTAAAAATTGGCCCCTGCCATGACGCTGATAATGACTTTGGCCCAGTTATTACCAAGCAGCATCAGCACAAAGTATTTGGCTTTATTGATAGTGCTGAGCAGCAAGGGGCTAACATAGTAGTCGATGGCCGCAACCCAAGCATCAGTGGTTATGAAGATGGTTTCTATGTTGGTGGCACACTTATTGACGATGTGACCCCTGAGATGGACAGTTACAAAGCTGAAATATTTGGGCCCGTATTACAAGTCGTTCGCGTGGATACCATGCAAGCTGCTATGGACTTAATCAACGACCATGAATACGGTAATGGCACGTGTATCTTTACCCGTGACGGTGAAGCAGCGCGTTACTTCTCAGATAATATTCAGGTGGGGATGGTTGGTATTAATATACCTTTACCGGTGCCTGTGGCCTATCATAGCTTTGGTGGCTGGAAGCGATCTTTATTTGGTGATTTACATGCCTATGGACCAGATGCGGTGCGTTTTTATACCAAACGTAAAACCATCACTCAACGTTGGCCTTCGGCTGGTGTTCGAGAAGGTGCACTTTTTTCTATGCCAACCATGAGCTAAGTCACACAAATGAGCACAAGAGAAAAAGGCTCTGCAGTCAGCCGTGTTATGCAGATTATTGAGGCAGTTTGTAAGGCTGAGCGACCCATGTCGCCAGCCGACTTGGTCTGTCAGTTAAATATTCCTAAGCCTAGTATTCATCGTCTTCTCAACCAGCTCGAAGGCGATGGTTTTGTGCAAACCAACATGCGGGGTCTCATCATTCCCGGCGCCAAGATGCACAGTATTGCTTGGGGCATTTTACACAGCGAGCGATTTAGCGCTGTGCGCCGCGCTATATTACAGCAGCTTACAAAAGAAATTGGTGAGACTTGTGGCATTGCCGTCCCTAGCGGTTCTGAGATGGTTTATTACGACCGAGTACAAGCCGATTGGCCACTGCAGGTCAATCTTCAGGTCGGCAGTCATACACCCAGTTGGTGCACTGCCAGCGGTAAGTTATATCTAAGCTCGTTACCTAAAGATAGATGCCAGAGTATTATTAATAAGCTAGCCCTGACTCAGTACACCAGAAATACAATCGTTGATACTGATAAACTCGAAACACAGCTGCAGCGTATAAAATTAACCAGCGTTGGTACAGATAATGAAGAATTCATTGATGGTATGGTCGCCATCGCTGTGCCGATAACAGACAAAAGCGGTAAGCTCTGCGCGTGCTTGTTTACTCATGCGCCGGTGATCCGTAAAAGCTTCGATGAACTCAGTGGTTATACTGACGTTTTACAACGCGCTGCAGCTTACCTCGGTCAAATGATCGACGACGCTGAGCAATAGTTTTACACGTTACAGGTTCCCCAGAAGTCATGGTGCAAATTGATGTTGGTCGGCCCATGAACGGGACGCGCGAACAACCATTTCATTCATTGGCACCACACGTATACTGGGAGCATTTTTTTGGAACTCAGTCGCATAAAGCAATGAATTCCTAATCATCAACGTTTGAGTATTAATTGATTGATCGGGTTAGGTGAAAACAAGGTGTTAAGGTAACTTTCGCCACTTACTCTCAACCTGCGGCTTCCTTATTTTCTTACCCACCGTACCCTTTAATCCTAAAACCCATACATTAACCATAGCTTGAAAAAATCGTTAATATCACATTGTTTGTCTAAAAGCTCAGCTCCAGAGCCTTCTATCTTATTGACGCTGGAATTCACTATGGATCTCGATGTCTACCTCGTCACCCACCACTGGAATAAACTTTTTCAAACCAAAATTAGAGCGTTTAAAACGTAAATTGGCAGTAAAGCCAAGGGTATACTGCCGAGTCAGAGGATTATTGGCAGCACCATTTAATTTCGCCATCATGGTCACTTCCTTTGTGGTACCTAAAAAAGTGAGTTCGCCTCGCACCAGTAACTGTTCATCATCAGTTTTTTTAACAGCTAAACTACGAAATACGGCTTGAGGAAACCGCTGAGAATCGAGCCATGCAGTACCACCAAGTTTTGTTGCAAACTCGGGGTTATTCACGTCGATGCTACGCATATCTATTATCGCTTCAATGCGCGAGTTTTCAATATTATTAGGATCAAAATCCAGGCTGACATCAAACTCATTAAAGCGCCCCACATAGCTTGAGAATCCCATGTGATTAATTTTAAATAATAATGCAGCGTGGTCTTTGTCAAGCTTGTATTCACCAGCTTGTATTTCAACAATGTCTTGATTTAAGGTCGGTTGCAGCCAACTCACACAAGAACTTGTTAGAAAAAGTATAGAGATAAGTAGCCATGCTCGACAAGATTCATAATCTTGCTGTTTTTGATTTGAATGTTTCAATCGATAAAATACCTCAAGCGTTAATATATTGTACTTTTCTAACGAATAGTCCTGATTTCCAGCCCTAAATTAATGCATCTAAAAATTATATCTTAGTCAGAGGATTTAAGAGACTCAAAAAAGTATCTGAACGTCTAGAAAAACCACAAGGAATAATATTATACACTATCCCATTTTCACAATATGCCGCCGCAAACTTAGATGTTAGTTCAACCTTTGTAAGAGGTAATAAAGTTAGCTGTATCGACTTAGTAAAATTCAGATAATCTGCTTTTTAAGCATCACTGCATAACGGAAACACTTGTCACGATCAGCGTTGTGATCGAAAGAAAACATTCTTAATACCAATAAATCATCTCAATTGATTTGAGCAAAATAAAATCAATTCATACTTTGTGTATTTAACAGTCATCGATTTTATTAGACTTACGTTGGTTAAACTGAATATTGTGGAGACTTGATGGTTAAACAAAGCAAACTTAGGTGTGGTTTTCACCGTGTTTTATATTTGTAAGAAATCGGTGGTTCAATCTTAAGCGCAGGTTGAATTCCATAATAACGCAGAGTACTATCCACCGGATTAAGACTAACATTTTCTTGGAAAACATGTAGCCACTACAATATCGTTATTTGGCATTTGTGATTTTTAATTAGCGGTGTTTAACAAATGAGAACTCATTTTATAACTTATTAAGAAGGGAGCAAAAGTAAACACACAATAATTGCGTATTTACTTTGTATATTATTACACATTATCGACGAGTATCGGGTCTGCCTGGAAGAGTGTGACGCACAACTTCGCGGATATTAAGATCATCTGAAGAACTTTCTGCAGGCTCTGTGTTTTCAGTTTGGTTATCTTCCTGATTACTACTTACGGACTCATTATCGTTGCTGTTGTCTGATTCTGACATGACCAATTCACTTTGTGGTTATACTGAAAATTGAGTATATACTCATAACAGTTAAAACACTATATTGTGTTTTTATCTTATTACATGGGTATTGAATGTAATAATATCAGGGAGTGACACCTATCTTATCGCGCTTTTTTAGCCAATTAATTTCCGAAGTTCGTCGGCGAGAAATCGTGTCTGTGGTAATCACTTACGCCGTAGTTGGCTGGTTAGTGTTGCAGGTGGCAGAGCTAACTTTTGAACCTTTAGGACTGCCAAAGGGTGGCGTACGCTTACTCATTATTATTTCTATATCTGGGTTCCCAGCAGTAGTGTTTTTAGGTTGGATACTCGATATTAAGTCCCACGGAGTCATGTTCGATTTACCTTTGTGGCAAGTAGAAGGCGCGGTCACTCAAAAACAGAAAAAAGCCAGTAGACCACTGGCATTGTTCTTATGTTTACTTGTCATTTTGGTAACATGGGGCTTTGCGATATTTTTGAATGATAGAATTCAACCTGCAGCTACCGAAACAGCTTCGCTGGAATCTGAATCTGAATCAAAAAATGATGTAAATATAACGGACTTTCCTGCCAATTCAATTGCAGTCTTGGCATTTGAAAATTTCGATGGTCAACCAGAATCTAATTATTTTGCTGATGGACTAGCAGAAGAAATCTTAAACCATTTATCAAGTATTCGTGAACTTAATGTAGCTGCCCGCTCTTCCTCATTCAGATTTCGGGGTGAACGAGTCGATATTCGTGAGGTTGCACAATTATTAAACGTTGGACATGTGCTCGAAGGTAGTGTCAGACGAGAAGGTAATCGAATACGTATTAGTGCTCAATTAATAGATGGTAAAGAAGGATTTAACGCTTGGAGTAAATCTTACGATCGCAACCTTGATGATGTTTTTGCAATTCAAAAAGAAATTGCATCTTCGGTTGTAAATGAATTAAAGATAGCCCTGTCGGTTGATTCACAAAATCGATTACAGCAAACACAATCAGAAAATATTGATGCCTACATTTTTTATTTGCAAGGATTAGAAAAGCTACGTAGTTCGCAAGATGCGGAGCGTATTGGCACCGCTAACAAACTATTTAATCAAGCATTGTCTGTAGATTCTTCTTTTTCGCGGGCATATGCGGGAATATGCGAAGCAAACTTGGCACTGTATGTCATTACAAATGGTATTGACGATTTTACCAATGCTGAAGTAGCCTGCGAAAAAGCTCAAAACCTCAATCTTGATAGCAATAGTGATGTTAAGGTTGCTTTAAGTCGATTATATCGCGTTAGTGGCTCGTATCAAAAAGCACAAGAAATTTTGCTTGAAGCTATCGCAATATCTCCTAACGACGTTGATGCATACATCGAACTTGGGGAAGTATACTCAGCCAAAGAGGAATTTGATGAAGCTGAGATTGCTTTTTTACGTGCAATAGATTTAAAGCGTAACTACTGGAAAGCCTATGAAGCATTAGCTAATTTTTATTACACAAAAAAACAATATAATAATTCTGCAAACACGTATGAAATTGTTTCGCGACTTACACCTGATTCATCTAAAGGCTTTCTCGGTAAAGGGTCAGCGTATTGGATGCTGGGGGATACTAAAAAAGCCCTGCAAGCATACGAGCGTTCACTAGAATTAAATCCTTCTAGGCAAGCCTATACCAATTTAGGTATGTTTTACTATTATGCGGCGCAATTTGAACAAGCCGTGGATATGCAGACAAAAGCGTTAGGATTTGCAAAAACGGACCATAGAATTTGGGGGCGTTTGGCTGAAAGTTATCGTTTTATTCCCGGGCAGGAGTCAGAGTCACAGTATGCTTATAAGCGTGCAGCTGAACTAGCACGTGATAATTTACAAGTTAATAAAGAAGATTGGCATACCCGGGCGATATTAGGCTTATATTTAGTGCATTTAGATAAGCAAGCAGAAGGAATGAAATTACTGGAGCAAGCGATTGAACAATCGCGACGAAATCCTGAAATCCTCTATTTTAAAGCCTTAGCCTTACTCCAAGAAGATGATACAGAGCGAGCGGTGTCACTACTTCAAGAGGCAGTGACACTAGAACAAAACTACCAGCAATTTATTGTTTTAGACCCCGATTTGAAACGCTTACAAAACGATCCTCGTTTTATGTCTTTGATGCCTAACTCCAGCCTGTAAGAATAAATCCATTGATGAATATCAAATACGAGTTGTTATAAATCATTGACTTTACTCTTTATCATTCTAATTAAAGCGACCCCCGTTTTTAATTACTCATTTGACATAGTATGAGAAAAGTTGATATACAAATTTAGTAGGTATTGACGCATAAAATGAGACTGATGTCTGATTTGCCTCTAGGCCATATGAAAGCGTTAAAAATGATTGATTATATGGCACGAGTCGACAATAGGACGTAAATGCAGAGGTGATATCAATCCCGATATCATATGTTTATAATTGATTCAGTAGGTTTTACACTCTAATTTTCTGCCACCAATCAAATTAAGTGTTTTCAGACAGGCTAGTATTGAATGGGCTTTACGTAACAACTTTTCAACGAAAATAAATTATTCAAGCTAGCTAGACAGCACATTTATCTAGGCTTTAACGTACCAAAGCAACACAAACAACAGCTTAAAGTAACAGTAGCGTTGGTCACAAAATAACGGTCGATGATAATTTTTTTCGAACTAATCTTGGCCGATTTGAGTCTGCCACTTACAGTCAAAATTTATACCAAATAAATAAAACGTTAAGTACAGACTCGTGTGGTGAAAATTCTGTCGAAAATATGCTTAAAAAGCATTAACAAGTTCCGTTAAAGCTAAAAGAGCAATTAAGCGTTTGGCAGACCCATCATCATGCGCTTTCCACTTCTATGACCCCTTCACCATTAGAGCCTTTAGCGTTTTTATCTTTTGAGTGATTTGACGCTAAAACCATGTACACGCTCGGCAATACCAAAAGTGTGAACATAGTGCCAACTAACATGCCTGCGACTAAAATTATGCCGATACTGTTTCTGGCTTCAGCCCCTGCGCCTGTTACAAGTACCAAGGGGAAATGCCCAAGTACTGTAGCAGCCGTTGTCATTAATACGGGGCGTAATCTTGTTTGTGCGGCAAGCTGAATAGCTTCAATCTTTGCATACCCTTGTATCTGCATATGATTAGCAAATTCCACGATCAGAATGCCATTTTTAGCTATTAACCCCACCAGTGTAATAAAGCCCACTTGAGAGTAAATATTGATAGTGGTGAAGTCTAGAAACGTAAACATCATCGCCCCTGCCAGTGCTAACGGCACTGAGCCAAGCAACACCACAAGAGGGTCGCGAAAACTATTAAATTGGATTGCCAAGACCAAAAACACAAACACCAAAGCCACCAGTAACACACCTTCGAGTGAGTTGCCCTCTAAGCGAATTTGCCGAGACTCACCCGCATAGTCAATATTATAATCAGTGGGTAATAGTTCGGCCGCAGCTTGTTCTAACGCACCCAACCCTTGCTCTTTGGTTGTACCTGGGATTACCTCACCATAAATACGGAAGGCGTTTTTCTGCTGGAACTTGACTAACACTCTGGGCGCCACTTCGGTTTCAAGCTTGGCGATGGAACGGATAGCAACAAGGGCACCGCTTGGTGTACGAATTTGTAAGTCTAATATGGCATCAGGATTCACTCTTTGATCTTCATCTATCATGGGAATAACACGATAAGCGCGACCGTCTTTGTTAAAACGATTCACGAAATTGCCTGATAACATTACATCTAGCTGTCGGCTGACACTTGCCAAGTCCATGCCTAGGTCTGCTATTCGTTGGCGATCTAATAAAAATCGAGCTTGTGGCAAGTCAATTTTTAAGTCTGTTTCAGCAAATAAAAACTTACCACTGGCCATAGCCGCAGCCACCATTTTGTCAGCATAAACTTTCATGTCTGCGTAGGGTTCAGTACTTAACACTGCCATTTCAACAGAAAAATTACCAGATGTGGGCAAAGCAGAGTCCAATACCGGAAAAGCCTTTAAACCGGGTACTGATGACAATGCACCAAAAGCCTTCCAAAATATCTCTTGGACACTTTCTTTTCTCTCTTCTAATGGCACAAATTCAACCCCACCAAAAGCACCAACAGGATTAATAATTTGCCACATAAACTGACTACCTTCGAGTTGATTCATCACGTCTACCACTTCGTCCATATGTTGTGTGGTATATTGCAAAGATGACTCGGGCGCTGCTTCGACAATGACGGTGATACTTGATTGGTCTTCAGTGGGCGCCAGTTCTTTGAGCGACAGCAGATAAAAAGGCACACTTAACAAAGCCAGAAACACTGCTCCAGTTAATACTTGTGCTTTAAAATCAATAGTACGTAATAACAATTTACCATACCAAAGTTGCAAACGTGCAAAACCTGCATTTATTTTCAGAGTGAACTTGCCTTCTTTACCGCCTTCAGGACAGGCATAGGCGCTCATAATGGGTGACAACGTTACCGCCACAAAACCTGAAATCAATACGGCAATTGCGAGGGTAAAAGCAAACTCTTTAAACAAAGCACCTGTTAGCCCAGACAATAGACCTATAGGAGCATAAACAGCAGCTAAAGTGATGGTCATGCTGATAATCGGTGCTAATAATTGTCGTGAACTGATCAGCGCAGCTTGCATCCTACTCATGCCACTGCGCATATAACGCGCGACATTCTCTACTACCACTATTGCATCGTCAACCACCAGCCCCACCGATAATACTATGGCTAAGACGGTCAATAAGTTAAGTGTAAACCCCATTAGGGTCATGGCCGCCACTGCGCCCAAAATCGAAATAGGAATAGTAATGAGTGGTACCAGAGCAGTACGAAAAGATCCCATCATTACCACTACCACAATGCCTACCAAAACGATGGTTTCAGCAAGGGTAATGAAGATTTCTTTGAGAGCATTACGCATATACAGCGTGCCATCAAAACCGCTGGTAATAGACAGTCCTTTAGGCAACGTTTGATTGATAATCTCAAGCTTTTTGTACAACCTATCGCCAATATCAATCTCATTAGCACCAGGTAGAGGCCACACAGAAATAAAAACATTGGTCTTTTTGTCTAAACGTGCGGTTACTTGACCTTCTACCTCGCCCAATTCTACTTTGGCGATATCGCTAATACGAATTTGTGCGCCATTCTCCTCACGCACAATAAGTTGGTTAAACGCGTCGACGTTGGTCAAAGAGCTGTCGGTCATTAAAGCAATACGCTGCTGATTGTTCTCACTTGCGCCCATGGTGGCGATGAGGTTGTTACTTCGCAATGCATTGGCTACATCATCAGCGGCAACATTAAATGCTGCCATTTTTTTAGTATCTAACCATATTCGCATAGCTGGCGAACGGCTGCCTTCAAGTCCAACTCTTTGCACGCCAATAATAGTGGATAAGTTTGGTACCACTCGCCTAGATAAAAAATCGGTCACTTCCAAGCGCGACATTCCGGCATTTTCTTCATCGTATTCAACGTTTAAATAAAACACCGCAAAAGGTCTGTCTGCTCTGACAACTTGCACCGAAGGATCTTCAGCACCTTCAGGTAACTCGAAGCGAATTTGATCAAGTCGTGAGGACAGTTCGGCCAATGCATCTGTGCTGTCTTCATTTAACTTTAACCAGACGTTAACGGTACTTAGACCTAGAGTAGTATTAGAATCGATATAATCCACTCCGGGCACGGACGCAGCTGCTCTCTCGATTGGTTCGGTGATAAAGCCTTGCACTACGTCAGCGGAAGCGCCAATGTAAGGGGTCGTAATTTTTAATGAAGCACTAGCGATTTTAGGAAATTGCAAAACTGGTAAGTCAACTGAGGCGCGGATACCTACCAACACTAATACTAAGGAGAGAACAATAGCCACAACAGGACGGCGACAAAACACATCCATAATAGAGGGTTTTGTGTCTTCCTCGCTAATCAGTAATTCACCCTGGGTCTTATTCATCAAGAGCGTTTCCTGCAACAGAAGCGGCCACGTTAACCAATAAACCTTCACGTAATTTGGATGATCCTATAGAGGCAATAGTCTGACCAATGTTAAGGCCAGAGGTGACAATTGTAGTTTTGTTGTCGTTAGCTCGTACTTCTATACTCTGACGGGTTGCACGCCAGTCTGCATTATTATCTTTATTTAAAATAAAAACATAGCTGCCAAACGCATCATAACGCACCGCTACACTAGGAATTCTCACTACACTGAGATTATTGCCAACCGAGAGTTGTACTTCAATTAAGGCGCCTGGTTTAATC